>CAKZWP010000100.1:0-3191 GCA_937921845.1 uncultured Sulfurovum sp. | reverse complement strand
TAGAAGAGTACAGACGTGTCAAAAGTCTCTTTTTTGCAGATGAATCGCCGAAGCTACTGAATAAAGATGACATTAAAAACATTACATATAACCCTATAGGGGCACAAATTTATGGTGTGGATGAACCTGCAACATTTAAAGTCCAGGCTTTCTCTTTGTTGCATGGAATTACTGCAGGCATAAAACACTTACAGAGTGAAGCAACGTTTCACTCTCCTATGGTAGGGCTCTTTAACCTCTTTAATCTCATGGCAGCTATAGGTTCTGTACAGATGTTAACGGGAAGAAACATAGAAGAGATATGTGAAGTAGTAGAGTACTTCGCAGGGGTTTCAGGTCGTATGGAAGTGGTGAGTCGAGATCCACTCGTGATCGTAGATTTTGCACATACGGATGATGGTATGCACGCAGTGTTAGAGTCTATGAAAGACAGAGACCTTTCTGTGGTCTTTGGTGCAGGCGGGAACAGAGACAAGGAGAAACGTCCTCGTATGGGAGCTGTTGCAGGCAGATATGCAAATAAGATATACGTCACCAGTGACAACCCTCGAGATGAAGTCCCCGAAATGATACTTGAAGATATACTTTTAGGACTACATGGTAAAGACCATGTCACTGCCACCCCAGATAGAAGACTTGCCATCAAGATGGCACTTGATGCACTTGAAGATAATGAAGTACTGCTTATCTTGGGTAAAGGGGATGAAGACTATCAAGAGATCAAAGGTGTGAAACATCCTTTTGATGATAGAGAAGTTGTTAGAGAACTTTTAGAAGACCGCGCTTAAAAATTCCGAGACGTTTGCAACTTCTTCCCCTCACTAAACCTTTGTAACCGTGATCAGCTTAGTATAATTATCTGTATTTAAAAGAATTTCTTCGACTCTTTTCTGCCATAGTGTTTGGAAGATTATTTTCTCTTCTTCTGACGCAAGTCCTTTAAGACTTTTCCCCATAAGTGGCATCATTTTTTCATCTGCTTTCACCAAGGACGGATCATAGGAGATATCAATACTCTGCATAGTGTCAAGACGTGTGAGTCTTACTTCTGAACGAATGGAAGCACCATAAAATAAAAGATCGTTTCTAGAAAAGTTTCCTTTGATACCTTTAAAACCACCTACTCCATTAGCACCTAGAATGAAAGAGATGATGTTGGCGGTCACTCCTGTGACACCAACATTTTCATTCTCTTTCATCTCTACTTTAACAGAGCCTCTTTGGGGAAGCGTATCTCCATAAAGTGCATCTAACCCTTTCGCACCCATTAGATACGCACCAGCAACAGTAGGACAAGAGTGTCCTGCCAACTTGACACAATCAAGATAGCTGATCTCTAATTCTCCTTCTATAAAGGCACCGAGAAAATCACTTAAAGGGTCATAAAGTTTTATGGGGGTTACATGAGTATAAAAATCAGGGTACTTCATATAAGTATATCCTTTAGGTGGAAAGATAGGTAGATTATAATCAAAGGGAGAATATAAAGGCTTGATATAGGTCAATGAAGTTGGTTTAAACTGCTATTAAGTAAATCGGAGTAAAATACTCCCAATTAAACTCCAAAGGATTATTATGGTTCCAGGTATACCACAACCAGCGTTTTATATTTTTAAGTGTCAGCAGTCAGCACCTCCAGGGATGCCAAAACCTTCTTGTGTAAAAGCAGATGACCCAGAGTCACAACAGCTTTTTCAATACCTTTCACAGACATTGATGCAAAAAGGTATTATAGGTACAGTAACACCTATACAGACCGGATGTTTAAATCGCTGTGCGGTTGGCCCAGTGATGCTTGTTGAACCAGGACATACAATGTATGTAAGTTTAACAAAAGAGAAGATAGACAGAATTATCGATGAGCATATCATTGGTGGAAATGTTGTCTCTGAGTTTGTGATTCCTGACTTAATGTGGGGAGAACCAATAGCTCCAGCATCAATGGCCAAATAGTAGTCTCTCGACTATTTTAAGTAGCCCTATCCCAATTTTAGGGTTACTACCTCAATTTCCCCACATTTTTTTAGTATAATAAAGGTTAACAGAGGATTTTGGTATAATTCCAATAATTTATAAATAGGAACAATTATGAACATTACAATGCTTTATTCTAAAATACATAGAGCTACCGTAACAGATGCAAATTTGAATTATGTAGGCTCTATTACCATTGACCAAGAACTTTTAGATGCTGCCAGTATGCGTGTCGGACAAAAGATCGATATCGTCAATGTCAATAACGGTGAGCGTTTTTCTACCTATATCATCCCTGGAGAAGCAGGGAAAAGAGATATCTGTCTTAATGGGGCAGCAGCAAGAAAAGTACATAAAGGTGATAAGATCATTATTATTGCGTATGCAACTATGAATGAAGAAGAGGCAGATGCACATCTACCTAAAATTGTCATACTTGATGATGACAACAGTATCGCTGAAGAATTCGAAGGATTAGAATAATGTTTGAAGGCTTTGACTTGGGCAACATGGGTAAGATGATGGAGCAGATGCAAGAAAAAGCAAAAGAGATACAAGAACAGGCCAAAAATGTACAATTTACAGCTAAAGCTGGTGGTGGTCTTGTGGAGCTTACAGCAAATGGTGCAGGTGAAGTGATAGATCTAACTATAGATGATTCACTGCTTGACGATAAGGAATCATTACAGATATTACTTATTTCAGCGATGAATGATGTTAATAAAATGGCTGAAGACAATAAAAAGTCTCAGGCAATGGGAATGATGGGTGGGATGAACCCGTTTGGGTCTTAGTTATTTATTAGAATCTGTGTCGATGAGGTAATTGAATTCTTTTGAATTCTTGAGTTTTACAATAGTATTAGCCATTAGTGAGTGTTTACCCTCTTTCTTGACTACTTTTTTAAGTATGTTACTTATTTTCATCCTTTTTCCTTTCAATTAGTGTTTTCTCATATGAGATAGTGTAATCGTATAGTATAGTTATAACAAAATGGTAACTAAAGAATGATTCAATAGCTAAAACAAAGTCTCTCATTAAAGAAGGTGTGTTTTCAACAAACCTATACGCATATATGTATATCTCCAAATAATTCAGTCTCGAAATTTTTTAAAATTGATAACAATTTAATAACATAGATGTTTCCATTATGTTATCAATATTTGTCAATATTCTGCAAACAAAACCAAGGATGGTTTAAATTATGTTTAAGGAAA
>CAKZWP010000099.1:0-5397 GCA_937921845.1 uncultured Sulfurovum sp. | reverse complement strand
AATGAGTACAATATCTCCAGTACTATGCCCTAAGGAGTCATTGATATTTTTAAAGTCATTTAAATCAAGGTAGTATAGAAGTGAGTAGTATGTACCATATCGGAGATCTTTTGTGATACTCTGCATATACTCTTCAAACCCTCGTCTATTGAGAAGTGCAGTCAATGAATCCTGGGCTGCGAGAAGACTTAACTGTTCTTGTGCTTTGTACTCTTGTGTTTTATCATCTACAAGACCGATGAAACCTATGCCTTGATCATTACTATCTGTAAACGGGAAATATTTTATATCTACTAATAGCTCTTCACCATTTGGAAGAAAATGTGAATCTTTAGAGACAAGAGATTTCCCTCTGATCACTCTTTGAAGATCTCCAGAAGTACTGTTTTTAAAGACTTTGTATGCAGTTTGTCCAATGATCTTTTCTTGCGGCCGCTGAAAAAGTTTACTAAGTTCTTCATTACAGTTGACAATAGTAGCGTTTGTATCACATGAGAATATACCGATAGGAGCTTCTTCAAAAAAGCTATGTAGCAGTTCTTGATTTTCATGAAGGATTGTTTCCATTTCAGAAATTTTTTCTTCTTTACTGTCAAGCGTTTTTTTCTGTCTATAAGAGTGTAAAATGATATTTGCTTGAGCAAAGAAGTAGATCAGTAATAAGAATGCAAGAATGATCGTTTCGACTTTTGTGATGAGCAGCATTACAACAAAAAGAGGAACATAGAGTATGAGCAGGAAACCTATGGCAGTACGATAATCATAGGACAAGGTATTCGCCTCAGCACTACTCATACCAAGTATGATCACAAAGACAAGCAGTTGATAATAATCACTTAACTGAGGCGTGATAAAAAGAATCAAAATGGCGTACATTAATGCTGTCAGCCATGCCCGAATAACAAATCTTTTGTGCCACCTTTCAGTTGTATATCTTTTTGGATTATTCTTAAAGTCATACGCATCATGCAGTCTCCACAAAGTAAAGACAAGAATAATGCCGTACCAGATAAAAGCAGCATCGCCTACATAAGGAGTGAGTAAGTAGAGAAAGATCGTTTCGAGGAGTATGAGACTGATGAGAGATTTTCTTGCAAAATTATAGACGTTAGTAAGAGTATCTTCGCTAACGACTCTGTGGTGTCTTATTTCAAATATATCTTTGAAGTAATTCATTGAAAATACATCCCTGTCCTTAGTAAGATGAATTGATTTCTTAAAATCAAAAGCAGCACCTACAACTCATATCATGTTATTTAATATGATAACCATTGTAATATTTGTTTTAGCTGTATAAATCGTATATTTATAGTATTTTATATAGTTATATTAATAATTTATCTTTTTTTATACTATTCTCTTTTAGTATTCACTGTTCAAATTCTATCGAGATAGTGTTACCTATGTGTTAGTAAAGTGTTAAAATGAAGGAGTTAAGCTTTGGTCAAATTCTACTGATAGAGATAAATGTCTCAGTATAGCTACTAGTGTAAGAGACTCTAAATATTTAGTAGAAGAGGGCAGACATATAGCCGACTACAGAATTTGTATCGTGACTTACATTCGCAGAGGTACGGTAGTCTAGTAATTTTGAAGAGAGCTTTATATGTTTGGCTGCGAGTATCATAGCTTTGATACCAGTAAGTCCACAAGCATCACATCCCTTTTCAAGTTCATTTAAATCAAGTTTTTCAACACCTTTTAAACAATTTTGATCCAATGCATTTGCTTCTTTAAGGTTATGAAAATGACTCAGATCAGAACTTATGACAACAGCATTGTCTTTATTATTTAAAAGTGCAGTAATGAGATTTGCTAATATTTTTTCAGAGACATCACCATAGATAAGTTCTATGACTTTTGTTTTTGGAAAGTAGTGTTGGATGAAAGGAAGTTGCACTTCGGTAGAGTGTTCTTTCTCATGTGCTTTGGGTTCAAATCCAATGTCAAACTGTTTAGCTAAAGCAAAAAGGTAGGCACTGTCTATCTCTAGGGGTCCGCAAGGTGTTTCATATGCTTCGTAATAGCTTCCGGAGATCCCTTTGAAGTAGTGGTGGTGACTGGGACCTATGACGATGATACGTTTTACGCTTGCCTGCTTTAAAAACCTGTACGCAAAGTTGGCTGTGAATCCACTATAGATATAGCCGGCATGAGGAACGATGATAGCTCTGGGAATAATGCTCTTAATTTCAGGGGGGATCTTCATCGTATCAAATGTATGATTGAACTCTCTGAAATGCATTTTTACTTTGGCACATTCCTTCGGATAGAAGAGACCTTTCACCGAGGCTTTTCGTATCGCATCACTCATCACTTCTCTTTATACATTGTGACAGTATAGGTAGAGATCTCAGGATGCTGTGAGAGGCAGTCATTGTTAAGGTTGGCTTTCATACATAAACTAGAGAAGAAATCATCAAATCTAGGTAATTGTTCCCAGACTTGAGGTAAATAGGTAGCATGTTTGCCGTTGAGTTTAAGTACAATGCCATCTTGAAAAGGAACGACCTTACTTCTTAGATCTTCTATAGTGTTATATGCCAACGGTTGAGGTTCTGAAAGAATAGAGACTTCTATCTTAATATGTTGCAGTTCCTCTAATGTCAGTGGTAAAAATCTAGGATCACGCAAGGCAGCAGCCTGTGCATTTGATATAATGTCCTTATAGAGCGGACGATAGGCTTGAAGTGAACCTATGCATCCACGAAGTTGTTCATTTGGCTCTGTGTTAATGGTGACAAAAGCAGCACCATTCTCTTCAAGGCTAGGGTAGGTTTTTAAAGCATGTTCCAGATCAAACTCTTCAGGTTGATTTAACGCGACTAAAATAGCAGCTTTGGCTAAGGCTATGATTACATCATTCACTTTATACTCCTTATATTTTATTTTAGCATAAATTTATCATCAAAAAAATGTTTTAATATTCATTAAAGAAGACTTCAAGAGAGCCTTGATACAATACAAACTAAACCAAACACTAAAAATCGAGGAACACTATTGAGACATTTATTTGTAGTATTATTATCAATGACCTTTTTTACCCTCAACCTTTTTGGGGTAGATGCAACACTTAAAATAGAGAAAGATGTTGAACAGCGTGCCCGTATAGCACTTATGGACGGTTCATCTGAGCAGAGCAGTAAAGTTTTTGATATTTTACTTTCTGACCTTAAAATTTCAGGACATTTTTTACCAGACACTACACATCATATAGGGGATCTCTCTTCCAACTATATTATCCCTGCTCTGAAAAGCCAGGAATATGTGATTAAATATGCAATGGAACAACGATCAGGCACAAAACTTTTAGTACGTCTTTTAAAAGCCTCTGACGGTACACAGATATTTAAAAAAAGCTATGCGATTCCTACAAAAGCAAAGATGCCATTTCTTATACATAAAGCGATCAGTGATATTAATAATGTTTTAAAATACCCAAGTATCTCTTGGATAAATCGTTATGTTGCTTACGCTGTGTATACTACTCCAGGACTTAGTGAGATCCGTGTGGCTGATTATACTTTCAATTATAAAAAAACCATTATCAAAGGGGGTTTGAATCTTTTCCCTAAATGGGCAGATTCAAGACAGAGAAGTTTATATTATACATCGTATAAAGGTACACTACCTACATTGTATAAACTTAATATCTATAATGGAACTAAAACGAAGATAGCCAGCTCTGAAGGAATGTTAGTCTGTTCGGATGTAAGTAAAAATGGATCAAAACTTTTACTTACTATGGCACCAGAAGGACAAGCAGATATTTATGAACTTGATCTTGCATCAAAAGCCAAGAGAAGAGTGACTAATTTTAAAGGAATTGACGTAAATGGAAGGTATGTAGATGATGAGAGTCGTATCATCTTTATCTCTAACCGACTAGGGTATGCAAATGTATTTAAGAAATCTATACAGGGCGGAGCAACCTCGCAAGTGGTGTATCATGGACGTAACAATAATGCCTGTGATGCGCATGGAGATAAAATAGTCTACTCGAGTAGAGAAAGTAATAATGCATTTGGAGACAATACTTTTAATCTTTACCTTGCCTCTACAGGAAGTTCAGACACAAGACCGATCACAACAACAGGTTCAAACCAGTTTCCCCGTTTTTCTACGGATGGATCTGTGATACTCTTTCTAAAGCAGAGTGGTCGCAGCTCTTCAATAGGATATACAAATCTTACAAGTCACCAAAGTTTACTTTTCCCGTTTAATGATAGAAAAGTTCAATCCATTGATTGGTAATACATTTTTTAAGGATATAGCATGACACATAAATTACTTATAACAACAGCAATAGTTTCACTCATTCTGGGTGGATGTGCACAACCTGCACCAGGTTTAGATGGAAAAAACAATATTTCAGATGCAAACCATATCGAAGGTGAAACGGTAAGTATTGATGAGAACACTTTTGGAAGTGATTCAGCTGGAAACTACAACAGTAGCAGTGACGGCTTTAAAAGTATTTATTTCGGTTTTGCAGATTATTCTATCTCTTCAAATATGGAAAACAATATGAACCATAATATCGAGGTAGCAAATGCAGGAGCTTCTAAAATAAAAATAGAAGGTAACTGTGATGAGTTTGGTACGGATGAGTATAATTATGCTCTAGGTTTAAAACGTGCCAAAGCAGTAAAAGACAGCATCGCTGCACAAGGTATTGATACAAGTAGAATGGTAATGGTAAGTTTTGGTGAGAGTAATGCTGTATGTACTGAACCTAGTGACAGTTGTTATGACAGAAACAGAAGAGTTGACATTCGTTTAATGAAGTAGGATAGAGATGACAGGTATATTAAATAAGGTTGTAGCACAGTGTGTTTGTATAGTTTTTTCAAGCACACTGCTTGTGCATGCTGAACCTTCTGTTTATGGGTTTGGTAGTGATGAACCTACAAATGATCAGCAAACTTCCGTGAGCGGTAAAAGAACGATCGCTTCTTTACAGCAACACATAGCACAGCAAGATGAGAGAATAGACGGTCTTACTACGATTATAGAAGGATTGAGTGCATCGCTCAATGAGCTGCAACAGTCTAGAGGAACAAACACTTCTTCCATGGAGGATAATGATTCATCCAACACTGCATTGCTAAAAAATTTAGCAGGTATGATAGATGAGATCAATGCTAACTATGTAACTAAAGAAGAGTTACAAGATGCATTGGGTAAAAGAAGTACAGTAAAACCTTCTATTAAAGCATCGAGTACAAAGAAAAAATCACTTCAGGGTACAAGCAATGCAAAACTTTATAGCGAAGGTGTGAGATATTTTGTAAAAAAACGTTATGATGAAGCACAAAAAAGATTTGCGATAACAGATACAAAAGGCTATAAACCGGCAGCTTCAAACTATTATTTAGGTGAAATTGCATATTATAC
>CAKZWP010000098.1:0-4665 GCA_937921845.1 uncultured Sulfurovum sp. | reverse complement strand
TTTAGGTGCGGGAGCACATTAATTGACCATTATCAGAGCAAAGCCCTGATAACTTACGCTAACGCTAAGTTTGCTTACGACTCGACATTTAGTGCCTCGCTTGCACTGCAATTTAGTTGCTTGTTAGCAGCAGGCTCACGTAACTGGTTACGTTTAATAATCTAACCATTTAGGACAAGGCTGAGCCTTGTCCTTACTTTCTTGATATACATCACCCCTTTTTTATCTACATTTAGATACCCTAAGAAAAATTATTAAAAAATTATACATTGGATTTTATATGCTTATAGATGGACATGGTCGAAAGGTTGATTACCTTCGTATCTCAGTAACAGAACGTTGTAATTTTAGATGTCAGTACTGTATGCCGGAAAAACCTTTTTCATGGGTGCCTAAAGAGAATTTACTCTCTTTTGAAGAACTTTTTTTATTTGTTAAAGTTGCCATAGATGAAGGTGTGACTAAAATTCGCCTTACAGGTGGAGAACCGCTGCTTAGAGAAGATCTTGATAAGTTTATCCAAATGATATCTGATTACAAGCCGGATATAGACTTGGCATTGACCACCAATGCATACCTTCTTCCAGAAGCAGCACAAAGGCTTAAAGATGCAGGGCTGAAAAGATTGAATATCTCACTAGATTCACTGCACGCTGACGTGGCTGCGAAGATAGCAGGGAAGGATGTGCTTCCTCAAGTACTTAAAGGTATAGATAAAGCTTTAGAGGTTGGACTTAAGGTCAAGATCAATATGGTACCCCTTAAAGGTATTAATGATGGTGAGATCTTGGATATCTTGGCATACTGTAGAGAACGTAACATCAAAGTACGTTTCATAGAGTATATGGAAAACAGACACGCAGATCAGGCACTCAAGGGTATGCATGGTAAAGAGATACTTGAAAAAGTAAAAGAGGGGCATACGATTCGTGCTTTAGGGCGAGAAGGTGCCAGTCCATCATTTAACTATGCACTTGAAGATGGTACAGAATTTGGATTGATAGACCCTCATAAACATGATTTCTGTGAAAACTGTAACCGTATACGCCTTACTGCGGAAGGGAATCTCATACCTTGTCTCTATTTTGATGAAGCGATGAGTATTGCTGAGTCAGTAAAAAAGGGTGATATCCAAGGCGCGGCAGATGTCTTGTCTCAAGTACTTAAAGACAAACCAAAAGAGAACCGTTGGAGTGAAGATAACCCTAATGAAGAAAAAGAGATCTCTACACGTGCATTTTATGAAACTGGCGGCTGATGTTTTACCTTACTGAAGAGTTTTTTTCGATCCAGGGTGAAGGCAAATATGCTGGAGTACCTTCGTACTTTTTACGTACAGGTGGCTGTAATCTAAACTGCCCTGGTTTTGGTGCAAGCTATGAAGTCGATGGTGAAGTACGTTATGGATGTGACACGTATTTTGCGGTAGACAGTGTATATGCCAAATCATGGACAAAAGTAGATGACAGTCAAACACTGATAGACAGACTTAAAAATGAATTTAGCATTATAGGCTATAAACCACATATTGTCATTACAGGTGGTGAACCTTTAATGTATCATAGTGATAAAGTATTTTATGCAGTAATTCAGTGGTTGGTCTCAGAAGGGATTGAGATCACTTTTGAAACCAATGGTACGATCGAGATAGATTTTGAAAAGTATCCTGCATACAAATCTTGTATCTTTGCACTCTCTTTAAAATTGGCTAATTCAGGTGAACCTGAAGAGAAACGTATCATTCCTCAGGCACTTCAATCCATACGAGATCATGCCAAAGAAGCTTTTTTAAAATTTACCATTGATGCATATCTGGTAAAAACTACAGCAGAGGATGAGATAAAGTCTATAAGAGAAATTTTACCGGAACTTCCTGTCTATTGTATGCCTGTGGGTGAAAGCAGAGATACCATCTGGAAAAATGACAAGGCTGTTTTTGAATTTTGTATGAAACATAATTTTAAGTACAGTGATAGACTGCATATACGTGTTTTTGATACCACGCAGGGCGTATAACCTAAATTTTAGTTAGCTTGGTTAAAATCAGGTAAATATACTCCTAGTTGAGGAAGAAACATGTTAATCAGAAAACTTTTTAAATTTGAAAATGCACACGTTGTACGTGACTGTACGACACAGCGCTGCAGCGAAAATATTCATGGACACTCTTATAAAATTGAAGTACTCTTAGAGTCAAACTATCTTGATGATGGACAAATGGTGTACGATTTTGGACTGACCAAACGGTACATCAAAGAGCTGATAGACTCGTTTGATCATGCTATTACCCTTTGGTCAAAAGATGATAAAAATTATGTAGAAGCCATGAAAACGTATAGTAACAGATGGGTGGAACTTCCTATCTCTCCTTCGGCAGAACAGTTTTCCCGTGTGATCTATTTGATGGTAGAACGTGTTTTGGCGTGTACTGATATGCAAAATGGTGAGAGAGAAGTAAAGCTTCACAGTATCATCGTACATGAGACTGACACTGGGTATGCACAAGGCTTTAAAGAAGATGCACATAGTGAGCTTATGGGTACTATCAAACTTGAAGATATTGTATTTTCAACTCAAGTACAAAGTGAATGGAGTGACAGTACACTTTGGGATAAATTGCTTAATCATACTCACATCAAAAATCCTAAAAAGGTTTAGATTCTTTATTTTTGGTTATAATATAAGTATTAACACAATAAGGATAGATTATGAAGAAAATTATATTTCTTTCTTTTGTAGCAGCAAGTGTATTGTTTACAGCCTATGCAGAAGAAGCAAAAACAGTAGAAAAAGTTCCAGCTAAAAAAATAGAAGCTGAAAAACCTGCAGCACCCTTACTATCACCAAAAAAACCAAAACCAGCAGAGTGTGTAGCGCCAGCAAAACCTGCACCTCCTGCCCAACCAGCAAAGCCAGCGGAAGCAGCAAAGCCTGCAACTCCTGCCGAAGCAGCAGCTACTGCAACACCGGCAAAGCCAGCGGAATTAGCAAAACCGGCAGAAGTAGCAAAGGCAGCAGTTCCCGCAACACAGGCAAAACCAGCAAAACCTGTACCGGGAACTTGTCCACCAGAAGCAACAAAACCAGCAGCCAAGTAAATGTAAAGGATAGATCATGAAAAATATAACATTACTTTCTCTTGTAGCAGCAACTATGTTGTTCACAGCATGTGGAGAAGAGACAAAAAAAGTAGTATCGGAAGTGAATACAACTGCAGTAGCAGAAGCAGTTAAAAAAGATACTGTAAATGCTGTAGAGGCAGCGAAGATCAAGATAGCTGAGGCGGCAGCAGCAGCAAAAAAAGCTGCAGCGGAGATGGCAGAGGAAGCAAAAGTTGAAGCGGAAAAAATTGCAGATGCAGCAGCAGAAAAAGCAGCAGAAGCAAAAGTAGCAGCGGAAGCTAAAGCAGCTGAAGCAGAGGCAGCAGTCAAAGAGAAAGCAGCGGCGACATCAGAAACACCTGCATCTCCAACTGCTGCACCTGAAGCACCAGCAGCTCCTGAAGCACCAGCTGCTGTCCCTGCTACGCCTCCTGCATCGCCAGCAGCGTATGCTAAATGTAAAGGATGTCATGGTGCAGATGGTAAGACAAAAGCATTTGGAAAATCAGCAGTGATTGGCGGTCAGGACAAAGCAGCACTTATCACTTCTATGAATGAGTACAAAGCAGGTACAAAAAATGTAGCAGGTATGGGTATGCTTATGAAGGGTCAGGCAGAATCAATGTCTGATGCAGATATTGAAGCAGTAGCTGAATATCTTTCACAGATATAAGAAAACTTAGAGGGATAAAGTCCCTCTTTTGAAATTAGCGCGTAAAAAAATCTTCTTTTTCAGAATCAGTCAATTCCCAATTTATCGGTAGTATTTTCACAGTTTTATCTTTTTCAAGTATCGCAATGTCCGGTGTCGTGATGAGCATTGCATTGGCTTGCTCTAACGGTGATATCATCCCGGGAAGTTGTTTGGTGAACGGCATAAATGTATGTCCATCAAATGTACCTAGACGTACGGTATGTTTACCTTCTCTTAGTGTGAAGTCCTCTTTCATCTGTGTGGATATTGTATGATGATAATAGGCATTCATCCCAGACATTTTACGTATGGCAGCGCGTACAAACATTTCATAATTCACCATAGATGCAAGAGGATTTCCAGGCAGGTTGATCACAACGGTTTCTCCTATAGTTCCAAAAGCAGTGGGTTTGCCTGGTTTGATATCTACTTTGTCAAAGTGCAGTGTCATTCCTAAGTTTGTAAAAGCTTCTTTGGTGAAATCTCTGTCCCCCATACTGATACCGCCAGATGTGATGATGATATCCGCATTCAACGCAGATTTGATAGCAGAGGTCAAAGACTCCATAGTGTCACCAGAACTTCCTATATATTGTACTTCACAGCCCAGTTCTTTGGCACGTGCTAAGAACATAGGTGTATTTGAATTGTAGAGTTGATGTGGGGCTATTTTTTCAAAGTGTGGACGCAGTTCATCTCCTGTACCAAATACAGCAACTTTGATCTTACGTGTCACACGTAGATGTGTCACACCTTGGCTGGCAAGAAGTGCTATGCTGTATGCCGTAACTTTCTCTCCTTTATGCAGGTAGACAGAACCACTCTTAATGTCTTCACCCGCATGTCTTATATGTCCATCTTTTTTGATCT
>CAKZWP010000097.1:0-13790 GCA_937921845.1 uncultured Sulfurovum sp. | reverse complement strand
ACTTAGATGAAACTTCACTAAGAAAAAGAGCAGAATCTGTAGCAGTAAAACGAGACTACCCACGTGATTTAGCTAACAGAAATATATCAGAGAAAATAGTATGAAACTCTTTTTACTAATTCTCCTCACATTAACCACTCTCTTCGCCACTGCAGAACTTGAACATATCACGATAGGCAATCAAGATTTTTCTATTGTAACGGAGTCATATGAGATTTATGACAGTAAAGGTGAAGTGATGAAGCTTTACAAAGAAGAACGTAATAATGACCTTATATTTGTTTTGAGTTTGATTTTAAAAGACAGTACCGGAACATGTGCAGATAAAAGTATGCAAACAGGAACTTATGAGATCAATGGTACAGATATCACTCTTTATAGTTTCTGGGATAGAAAAGGAAAAACGTACGACAGCCCTTATGGGGCTAGGATACAGCGCTATGAAATGCTTCCTGATCATACAGTCGTATTAAAATCAAGTAAAGTGTATATCGAGACTGCTAGAAAGAGTTATGATAGAGAAAGTGGAATGAAGTACCTTTTTACCCCTCCCAACACCAATAGTGAAATAGAAGCACTTCAATTGTATGTGAAATCGATCGAAAGAGAGTATAAAGGGGTCTTTGTTTATGACAATGAAGCAAAGAGACTTATCGATGAAGTGCATGAAGCATTTAGGCGAAAAATCAAAGCTGAATGGAAAGGTAAGTAGTACCTTTCCTACTCATTAAAAGTGATGACTTTTACACTTGTATCTAGCATTATTTTTAGCCACCTTTGCATAGACAGTTAAAAGTGTATTGGTCTCTTGGGCTATCTGCATCACTTCACTATAATGTTCCGGTGCAAAGCTTACCAGCATTTCAAACTCTTCCCCGCTAAGGCCTATTTCATCGATAATTTCATCAAATTCATCAAATCCATATTTATTAATATCTAACATCTTGTTTGTATCACAAAAGAGTCCATCTGAAATGTCCATCCCTGTACGTAAATATGGCCTTGCTTTGGCTACAAAATCTGCCCTTAACGTAGGGTCTAAAAAACGTGAATTATCAGCTATGTTTTCACCTCTAAAAAGTGCATCCAAGTCTCGTTTACTCTCACCAAGTATTCCTGTATATGCTAACAGGTCCCCCTCTTTTAACCCTGTACGTAAAAGCGGTGTGTCACTTTTAGATATGATGGTTATCGAAAGATGCAGTTTGTCTCCACCTATTGTGTCACCACCGATGATTTCACAGCCATACTCCTTAGCCGTATTTTCCATACTAAGAGTTAGTTCATCTATCTGTGTCTCTGTCATATCTTTAGGTATCGAGACTGTAACAAGGGCATACTGTGGTTGTGCATTCATGGCAATGGCATCCGATAGATTGATAAGCATTGCCTTACGCCCTATCTGTGCCATACTCATCCACTCGCGTTTATAATGGGTATCTTCAAAGAAGGCATCCATACTGTATAGTGTGTCTCCTATAACTGCAGCATCGTCACCTATATGCTTTGAACTTAGTTTGTTTATGAGGTATTGTTCTTTATCTAGTTTATTCATTGGTAAAATTGTAACATACTTAAATCGTTTTCCCTTTAGTCCATACTATATAGTTTATTTCATATAACTATAAGCTATACTCAATGTTATATATTTTATACGGAGCGATTCATGTCACATAAACTTGAAATAAGAGCATTCTTTTTTAATGCTAAAACAGACTACCTGCCTTACTATAAAAACTTTAGCATCAATATAGATGATGATGCAACAGCAAAAGACCTACTTGCACAGATACAAGAGGCAAACGAAAACTTTAGTTTCCCGAAACAAAAGCTTCTAATGAAGATCAATGGTCTTGTTGTAGATGCAAAACAACCTGTTTCATCATTAGTGGAAAGACTTGGAACATCTCTACAGATAGATCCGGTAAATAGTTATCGTTCAAATGATGGACTCAAGATCAATGACAATGACTTTATGGAAAGTTTTGAACTTTTAGCACCATACGCTTCAGAGGCAGACTTAAAATACTACAAAACATTATATGCGCTTCATTATGCATCTGAAACAGAAAACTTTGACCGTGAGTACATTGGTGATGCAGTGCTTGTTCTAGCACATAAAATGATCACAGAAGGGTCAGAGCACACTGAAGCTATACTTGATGCTATCACTTCTGTTAACTCTGGTCTGTTTGATTGTGAGTATGAAAACAACCTTTTTAACGCTCAAGATCATACTGCTGCGATAGACGAGCTCAAAGCTATGGCTAAACCAGAAGAAGGACCTTCTCTGTGTGCTCAACTAATAGCACGTTTTTCTAAAAAAGAGCAAAAAGAGGTTGAAGCTGTTGTACAAAAAAGAGCTGTAGAGACTATTGAAAATCTAGAAGAGAAAAAGGTAGCACATTATCATGGGTTAACTTCTCATGATGCAATGCACAAGTTGATCGGTGAAATGGGTATGAAAGGTGTTCACTTCTCAAGAGCAGGCAAACTTTCTGGACTTAGCATATTGGAAGACAACAAGGACCTCGCCTTAAATAAGGCCGGAGCAATACTTTTAGATGCTTATGACAGTGGAACTGAAGTTCTTGTGGTTGAAGATGTTGCCGTACTTGACATGTTCAAGACAAACTTTTCTTCTATAGAAAAAACTATAGGTAGAAAGATGATAGGTTTAGAACTTATCTCTGCTGAGGACTTTGTTTCTCAAGTAAATTCTATAGCAGCATAATCAACAAGTAGCATTGGCAGAAATGCCACGCTACGAAACTGTACACTTCCCTACTTTTCATCCCTTATACCCCCAATTTATAACGAAAATTAATGCTAAAAAGATATAATGAATCCAAATTGTAAACAAAAGGATATAGATACTATGAGCAAAAACTCAGATATTAAAATCTACGAATATGACGCAGTCATCGTTGGTTCTGGACTTGCTGGTTTAGCTGCGGCTAAAGAGTTGACAGAAGCAGGGAAAAAAACAGCGGTCATAACAAAACTTCATCCACTCCGTTCACACTCAGGTGCTGCGCAAGGTGGTATAAATGCAGCTCTTGGTGAGGGAGACTCAACAGAGCTTCACGAATTTGATACTGTAAAAGGTTCTGACTACTTAGCAGACCAGGATTGTGTTGAGCTTATGTGTACGAAAGCGCCTGAGACTATTAGATGGGCAGAGAGAATGGGAGCTACTTTTTCCAGAGATGAAGTAGGAAACATAGCTATTCGTCCTTTTGGTGGGCAGTCAAAACCTAGAGCATGTTATGCAAAAGACAGAACAGGTCTTGCATTAATTCAAGCTATTTATGAACAAGCATTTAGAGCGGGTGTTGAAATTTTTGATGAGTGGTATGCTGCTGACCTACTTTATGAAGATGGAAAAGTATCTGGTGTTGCAGCATATGATATCCGTAACTCAGAACCAGCTATTTTTAATGCAAAAGTAACGATGTTCGCTACTGGTGGGCATGGTAGAGCTTATAGATTTAACTCAAATGCACATGCAAACACGGGTGATTCACTTTCTATTGTTGCACGTCATGGTCTTCCTCTAGAAGATATGGAGTTTGTACAGTTCCACCCGAGTGGTCTTGGTGGTTCAGGTGTACTCATTTCTGAAGCTGCACGTGGTGAAGGTGGTCGTCTTTTTAACTCAGAAGGTGAAAGATTTATGAGTAAGTATGCACCAAATGCTATGGAACTTGCTTCACGTGATGTTGTATCTAGAGCTATTATGGAAGAAGTACGTCAAGGTAGAGGTGTAGGTAAAGATGGTCAGTCAGTGAATATCGACTTAACTCACTTAGATCCTGAAATTATTTTAACACGTCTTCCAGAGCTGCGTGAACTTGCTATTGCATTCCAAGGTCAAGATATGTTAAAAGAGCCTATTCATATTTCAGCAACGGCACACTACTCAATGGGTGGAATTCCAACAAATATTAATTGTGAAGTGCGTAAATCTCCAACAGAACTTACTGAAGGTTTCTACGCTGCAGGTGAGTGTTCTTGTGTATCTGTTCATGGAGCGAACCGTCTAGGAGCCAACTCTGTACTTGAAGCCCTACTCTTTGGTCGTCATGCAGGTGAAAATATGGTTAAAAAAATTGATGAAGGTATAGAACTTCGTAAAGCTACTCCATCAGATGCAGACAGAATGTTAGCAGAAATGGAAAAACTTAAAACTTCAAACGGTAATGAAACCGTTCCTGGACTAAGAGAAGAACTTCAAAATGGTATGACTAAAAATGCAGGTGTATTTAGAACAAAAGAGTCTCTTGAAGAGCAGTTGGCACTTATAGATGAACTTCTTGGACGTTTCAATAACATTCGCATTGATGATAAATCAACGACATTTAACACAGACTTACAAGAGGCTATCGAACTAGGTCACATGTTAGAGTTTTCTAAGTTCATCGTAGATGGTGCACTTAACCGTGAAGAGAGTCGTGGTGGTCACTACCGTGAAGACTTCCCAACAAGAGATGATAAAAATTTCTTGAAACATACTTATGCATACATGGATAAAGACTTCAACATGACTCATGAATGGGGTGAAGTGGTGCTTGGTAAGTTTGAGCCTAAAGAAAGAACATATTAAGGAGGTTATGATGAGTGAAGTAAAAGATACTAGAAAAGTAACCATAAAAGCATTTAGATTTAATGTTGAAACTGATTATCTTCCATATACAAAACAGTATGAAATGGAAGTAGGAAAAGATGAACTGATCCTTGACCTTATGAATAGAATTAAGTGGGAACATGATGGTTCTTTCTCTTATAGACGTTCTTGTAGACATGGTATTTGTGGTGCATGTGCCATTAAAGTAAATGGTAAGTCTGTACTTGCATGTAAACAAAATGCTATCGAACTTCTTGATTTGTTTGATAATGACATCACGCTTGAGCCAAGTAGTAAGAAACGTGCAGTTAAAGATATGATCATCGACAAAACTGACTTCTGGGATAAGCATGCAGCTGTTAAACCATATATCGTTGCAGACATTGATCCTAGACCAGAAGCTGAGTCTAAGCAGTCTATAGCACAGTTCAATGCCCTACTTGACTCTGACCTTTGTATACAGTGTGGTGCTTGTCACTATGCATGTCCTGCACTAGAAGTGAACGATGCATTCCTTGGGCCTGCAGCACTTGCAGCTGCTTATAGGTTTACAGCAGATACGAGAGATGAAGCAACAGAAGAGAGACTAGACATTACTTTCCAATCGGGTTCTGGTGTTTGGGATTGTGTAAAATGTTTTGAATGTGCAGAAGCATGTCCGAAGGAAGTTAATCCTATCGAGAAGATCGGAAAACTTCACAACATGCAGTTTGAGCATGGTGTCGCTGAAAGTAACGTTGCAACACGTCACGCAGAAGGTTTCTTAAGAGGTATGAAGAAAACAGGTTATTTGGATGAAGCAGATATCGTTACATACTCTGAGGGTTACCTAGGTATGTACAAACACTTGGGTACAGCAATGAAGATGATGAAGTCTGGTAAGATCCATTGGCATTCAGGCATACCGTTTATTAACAGTATTCCAAAGATAAAAAATTTAGATGAAGTTCAAAAACTTATTGAAATTTCACAAACAAATAAACTGTAAGGAGAAAAGATGAGCGAACAATTACACTATGCACTATTTACAGGATGTACGGCTAAGCAGTCTACGCCTGAGTTACTTTCATCTACACTTGCAGTAGCTGATAAGTTAGGTATCAAGATCACTATACTTGAAGAAGCATCTTGTTGTGGTGCAAGTCACCTACAAGATTTTGATGAATTTTTAGCACACGTACTAAACGCCAGAAACATTTGTTATGCAGAAAAACTGGGTCTTACGATGATCACCATTTGTAATACTTGTCAGCTTAACTCTGCTATGACAAAACACGCTCTTGATACTGACCCTGAACTCAAAGCCAGAGTGAATGAGAAGTTGGCAGAAGTAGGACTAGAGTACAAGGGTACATCTGAGATCAAACACTTCCTCTATACACTTATAGATGAGTACGGTTTAGACAAGGTAAAAGATAAAGTGACTACGCCTCTTTCTCACCTAAATATCGCACCATTTTATGGATGTCATAACATACGCCCTTCTGAATTGCATGAAGAGGCAAATGGACACGAAAACCCATATAGACCTAGTTCACTTGACAGTCTGATAGAGGCACTTGAGGGTAACCCGGTGAACTATGAGAGTAAAAACAAATGTTGTGGTTTCCACGTTGAACTTCAAGCGAACCACACTTCTGAAGTATTGGCAGGTAATGCCCTACTAGACGCTGTAGATAACGCTGCAGATCTTATGGTAACACCATGTCCACTTTGTCACCTGAAAATGGATACATACCAAGACAGTATTGGTAAAGTGATGGGTCGTGATGTAGAACTTCCAGTACTGCATATGCCACAAATGGTTGCACTTGCTCTTGGATGTACAGAAAAAGAGATAGGTCTTAACTTCCACGTACAGAAAGCTAAACAGCTTTATACAGCATAATTTACAACTACTTTTTTATACCATTCCAAACGTTAGAGTTTAGGAATGGTATATGGTACGGAATAGATTTCAGTCCCTACACTCCAAACAGATAATCCATCAAAAAATAACAATTATGAAGTTATATAAAACGTGTTATAATTAAATGTATATCTTTGTGTAATACAAATTTAACACTACAGCTATAATATAAAAAATAAAATTAATAGGATGGAATTATGAAGAAAATAGTATTGCTGCTTGCAGCGTTGGTAATGGTAAGTTCGAATGGTTTTTCTGAGGAAATGAAGCACGAAATGAAAGCAAATTCTGGTAAAAAGATGCCAACACGTTTCCAAGCTGTCTCTCCAGATAAAGCAGTGATACTTCAAGAAGGTGAAAATAAAATGTATTGTCCTAAATGTGGGATGACACTTCCAATGTTCTATAAAACAAATCATGCAGCACATGTCGATGGCAAGAGTCAGCAGTTTTGTTCTATCCACTGTTTAGCTGAAGCTATGGCTGATGGCGGGAAAGTGACTGGTATTAAAGTAGTTGATAATACAACTTTAGAATTTATAGATGTGATAAAATCATGGTATGTGGTTGGTAGTTCAAAACCGGGTACGATGAGTATGACAAGTAAATATGCATTTGGAAAGAAAGATAATGCAGAAAAGTTTGCCAAAGAACATGGTGGGAAAGTGATGACTTTTTATGCTCTTATGGATTCTGTAAAAAGTACACTTGCACAAGAGAGTGCTATGATACAGAAAAAACAAGCAATGATGGCACAAAAAGGTGAAATGATGTATAACGAAATGTGTACACCTTTTGATGTTAATTTTACCAGTACAGCGGAAGCTAAAACATACTTAACAACGCAAAAACCTTGTGGTGAGATCAAAGGTATACATCTACAGGCAATTGGACTTTACTTAAACTCACGTAATAAGTAAGGTTACCTGTGAGTCAGATTTTACTAGTTACCTTATTACTTCTAGGATTAGCATATGCGGAAGGTATCTCTCCTTCCAAATATGCCAAGCTTGTTCAAAAAGGTGAGAATGTTGCCTTAAAACTCTGTGATGAAAACAAACTCTCCAAAATAAAAAGTAAAAAACTCCATGAGATTCTCCAACAGATTGAAAACATTAAACCTTGTACAACAACACTTAACAAACGAAACAAAGAAGCCTTGGCTTACTTTCTTATGGCAGGTCAGTCTGAGAGTCTTACATCTGTTAAAGGTCAGATGAAAGTTCCTACAGAAATCAAATGCCCTGTATGCGGTATGTTTGTTGCCAAGTATCCGAAATGGGCTGCATTGATAGATGTAGAAGGGAAGAAACACTACTTTGATGGTGTGAAAGATATGATGAAGTTTTATATCTTTGATGTAGATTTCCCTTATGATAGAAGTAAAATTACGCAGATAGAAGTCACAGACTTTTACACGCTCCAAGCCATAGATGCGAGGCAGGCTTTTTATGTCATAGGTTCAGATGTTTATGGCCCCATGGGAAATGAACTGATACCCTTCCTTACTAAAAAGGCAGCACAAAACTTTATGACTGACCACAGAGGTGAAAAGATCATTCGTTTTGATGATATCACACCCAAGCTCGTTATGGGGCTTGATGGATTAGAATATACCGAATAATTATAGGAAATACATTTGATAAAACCTTTTGCAGCCTTTGCACTCTTGTTGATACTTATGATCTTTATAATGGGTTCACATTATGTCCTGTTTCCTACTGACAAAGCTACAAATATTATGCGACAGATGACTAAACTTACACATATGGCCCCGCTCTCTTTAAGTGTAGCCTATGATGAGTCTGTTTATAACAGCACTTACCCTGAAATGCAGGGATTAGGCAGAATGGATTTTATCTATGAACACTAATGCTTTTTGGCACTTTCTCTCGCTACAGCTTTTTAAAGAACGCAGTAAACATTTGAGTATTATAGGTATATCGGTGATGATACTTTTTCTACTCTCTTCTGTACTTTTTATCTCTTCTTCACTTCGTTTTTCTTTAGAAGAGACTTTAAAAGTACAACCGGATTTCGTAGTTAACCGTATACAGGGGGGAACTGCTGTCCCTACTCCTGAGATATGGGGAGATGAACTGCTTGACATCTATGGTGTTAGTAAAGTGACATCCAGGGTGTATGGACGCTACTTTTTTGAAGCTAAAGGGAGCTCTTTTCTCATAGTTGGTGTAGATTTTCTGGAAGAACAAAGTCATGAAAATCTTCAAATACTTATAGATAGTACTGACATCAAAGACTTTTTTAATGGTAATCAAATGTTGGTAGGTGAAGGTGTTAAAGCGTACTTAGATGCACACTTTTATAAAGATTCCTATAATTTCTTGACTCCTAAAGGTGTATTTGAAAAAGTAAATATTTTTAAAGTTTTTCCCTCTCAAACTAATCTTATAGCCAATGACATGATGGTTATGCCTATTGATCTGGCTCGTAAGATATTAGGTTATGCAGATGATGAAGTCTCAGACATCACATTTTCTGTACCGAACCCAGATGAGTGGAACATGATGACAGACAAAGTCTCTGCCTTGCATTATGACCTCCATGTGGTCAATAAAAATGATGTGAAAAAATCTTATGAAAACCTCTACAACTACAAAGGAGGTGTGTTCCTCATTCTCTTTTTAGTCGTTCTGGCTACCTTTACATTAATACTCTATCAACGCTACAGCATGGTCTACTCAACAGAGAGACGACATATAGGCTTACTGCGTGCACTGGGATGGAGTATTAACGATGTGTTAAAACTTAAATTTATGGAGACACTGGTAATAGTACTCATCTCTTATATTTTAGGTGTCTTCATCGCCTATGTCTATGTCTTTATTGCGGGAGCACCCTTACTTAAAGAAGTTTTTTTAGGGGGTCAAAACTTACATAACACACTAAATTTTGTACCGGTACTTGACTTTTCTATTCTGACTTCTATCTTTCTTCTCTATGCACTGCCTTTCATCGCAGCGGTATTGATACCTGTATGGAGGGTCTCTGTGACGGATCCCAAAGAGGCTATGCTATGATGAGTAAGATGATGATACAAATAGAAAACCTCTATAGAACCTTTCACCATGGGAGCAATGAAGTCCCTGTACTTAAAGAGATAAATCTAAACATACGTCAGGGTGAATGTGTGGTACTCAAAGGGGTAAGCGGTAGTGGTAAAACAACCCTCCTCTCCCTTATAGCTGGACTTGACAAACCCAGTGCTGGTAAAGTCCTCATAGAAGGTGAGCCTATAAGTAAACTCCCAGACCTTTTTGCTTCTGAACTTCGTGCCAAAAAAATAGGAATGATCTTTCAGCATTTTAACCTTTTTGAACATTTGTCGGTCAATGAAAATGTCACTATTCCTCTTATCCCCTCTGGATTAAAAATGAAAGAGATTCATGAAAAAGTAGATGAATCATTGACGTTGGCCAATATTATCCATAAGAAAGAGACCCTTGCATCTAGACTCTCAGGCGGTGAAAAACAGCGTACAGCCATTGCTAGAGCGCTGGTAGCCGATCCAAACATCATACTTTGTGACGAACCTACAGCCAATCTCGACAGGGATAACTCACTCTTGTTCATAGATATACTTGGAAAGTTGCATAGTATGGGTAAAACCATTGTTATTGCTACACACGATCCATTGTTTGATAGTTTATCATTCGAGAGTACCATTGTACCTATGGTCGATGGAAAGATAGTATAAAGTAAGATCATGAACGAAGCACTCCTTTCAAATCAAGTCATCGTCTTTCTATTGGGTGAAGTCACTCTTTTCATGTTGCTGGCTGTAGCATTTATAGTGTCATTGAAAGTTTTGCTAAAATGGGATTTTGAGAGCTTTACTCCTTTTCAGTTTGCTTTGGAGCGACAGGCTTATTTGGTGAGTACAATTATCCTTTTTGTTTTTCTCATGAAGTTTATTTTGGTCGTCTATTTTATTTTTAGTATTGATGCTTTATCACTTCTATTACCTGGTGCCATGTGTGCTGCAGGTGTTATTAAAGCCAATATATACGGTTCATATCTTTTAATATTGAAACTATTTATCCTCTTTTTATTGATACTATGGATCTATGTACATTCTTATGATATGCGTACAAAGAACCATCAATGGTTTAGGAAGAAATCATGGCTTTTTAGTCTGATCTTTGTGCTTATCATTGTGGAATTGGGATTAGATTTCAGCTACTTCTCAAATATTGATACACATATGCCTGTAAGTTGTTGTTCTGCACTGTTTGGTCAACTTGAAGGTACTAACCCCCTCCCCTTTGGATTGAGTGTCAACTTATTGTTACTCCTTTTTTATCTGCTCTATATTTTGGTTATACTAACCATTAAAAGCGGATACACCATACTTTATATACTTACAAATATACTCTTTGTTTTTATTGCTTACTATGCAGTCGTTTATTTTTTTGGTACATATGTCTATCAACTCCCCACACATAAATGCCCATTCTGCATGTTACAACAGGAGTACTATTATGTAGGGTATTTATTATGGGGATCTTTGTTTATGGGAACCTACATAGGATTAAGTGATGCTGTCTCAACCCTGTGGTTGGGGAAAACAGATATGAGGTCAAAAAAGATAGTGATGGCTCTACTTAGTGTGTTTGTACTATTATGTACAGTTTATGTGGCAGTCTACTACCTGAGAAATGGTGTATTATTATAAATGGAGTCTTTATGAAGAAACTTATACCCTTGCTTATCATCCTTGTGATCATAAGTATTATCGCTGTTGTTTTTGTCTCAATGGCGAAAGATAAACAACCTGTTGCCATTGTTAAAAACAATACAGAGATGAAAGCCCTGCCTCTTAAGGTAAACTTTACCAATGATGCCTACTGCAAAATGCTCATTACAACAAAAAGAAACAGTTTGCAAGTAGTTGCTCCCGATGGTAATACATGGTTTTTTGACGATCCTGGCTGTATGGTGCTATGGTTACAGGACAAGTCGTTCAAAGCTAATGCGAAGTTATGGGTCTTCACCATCGATACAAAACAGTGGATAGATGCTAAAACAGCGTGGTATGGAGTGAAAGATCAAACAGAAATGCATTATGGTTTTGGTGCGAGAGAAAACAAAACCGAAGGATCTATAGACTATATGGAGATGGAACTACGTATGCTCAGAGGTGAAAACCTGAGTAATCCAAAGATAAGAAAAAAACTATTGGGTTTATAGATAGAAAATATTGCGCTGAACTCTATGACGGCTATTTTTTTAGGTTCCTAGGTCTTTAGAGCCTTAGTATACTCCTATACTATCGTACATGTGATATTATTCTTGGTATCTATTTTATTATTTTCAAATATAAGCAAACAAACTTTATCTTTCTATTGTATACTTATAAGATACTTTGTTTAAGGATGGTAATGAAAGACTTCTTAACATTTCAGACATTTATTACCCCTACTCTACTCATCCTTATGTACTATGTGGGTGCTGTACTCATCCCTCTATTTAGTTGGTATCTTGCACGTTGGATAAAAACTGTATATAAAACAGAGATAGAAAGCTACACTACATTTAAAAAGAGATTCATTGGTTATACTGTTTTTCTCATTTTTTTCTTCTGTATGGAGATACTCTGGAGAGTCATGTTTGAATTTTTCATCGCTTATTTTGATATGCATGATGCTCTCATGAAATTAGCGTATGGATTATAAAGTATGAATGTTTTAAAACACATCATTATTGTATCAGTATCACTGTCACTATGTAATGCTGAGAATAATGAGACACTTGATAATAACGCCAGTTACATAGATGACATGCACAAGACTATTTCTCAAGAAGTTCTTGAGTGGGCTGATATCCTAGATATAAAAGTGAGTGAGTGGTTAGTAGAAAACAATACGACTATAGATGAAAGTGAATCCAATACGACAGCTCTTGAAACAAATACAACTGCGGAAGAACTAAAAGTTTTTAAAAGAACTAAAAAAACCAATGCGCCTGTTGTGAAAAACAATAGAGCTGTGATTAAAACTAATGAGCCTACTAGTGAATCTAATGTAACTGCAAATGGATTGGAAGAAAAAGTTAATGCTGTAGATCAGTTTTTTCAGAATGAAAAGTATCTGAATGAGACAGTACATACCTATATACGTGTTCGTTTACAAAGCTATCTTCAGACAAAAGGCTCTAATGATTTTGACTTGAAACTCAGAGCACAGATCCCCTTTAGTAGAAGTAAAAAAAATCTTAAGATATTTGTTGATGACCTCACTGTAGAGAATGCTGATAACGTATTACAAGATGTTTCAAATGATGATGATAAACCTGATATCGGTATCCACTATTTTGCACCGATACGTAAAATAATATCCAGATATTCAGTCGGATTAAGTGGGATAGACCCTTTTGTAAGAGCAAGATATAATATGCCTATAAGAACAAATGAGTGGCTGATAGATCCTGTTCAGATATTTGAATATTCAACGGATGATAAGTTTGAGGAAGAAACAAATATTTATTTTGATAGATCCTGGAGTAATAAGTCACTTGTTAGAATACAACTTCACAGAAGTACACATCAAGAGAGAGATGGTATGGACTATTTGTTATCAGCTCAGTACTTTAGAGCTACCCAAAAAGATGCTGGCTATGGTATTGCACAATCATTTTATGGTAATACAAAATATGAGTATATAGTTGATAACAATGCAGGAGTTCCAGAAACTGAAACCTTTGGTGGCATAAATAGTTATGTTACCACTTTTAGTTGGAGAGAAAATATTTGGCGTAAATGGTTTTACTATGAAATACGCCCTTCTGTGTCATTTGAAAGACAGTATGATTATGAAGCAAATTACAGAGCTCTTGTCTTTTTTGACTTTTATTTTGGAAAACATAATTAAATGAAAATAAATAAGACTATTTTTATCCTATTTAAATTTATTTGTGCTATAATAGTCTTACAAAACACAAAAAAGGAAATAAAATGCCAAAAATTAACAAATACGTAGACATCTCTGAAGTAGAAAGAGAAGCAAAAAAAGATCTTATCGACAGACACTCTCCATTTATACACTGTGCAGACACAGCAACTGCTGGTGAGCCATTTGAAGTAACTGTAAAAATGGGTAACGAATATACTCACCCAGATGATTTTGATCACTTCATCGAATCAGTAACACTTTTTGACGGTGAGACTCAACTAGCTAAAGCTTCTTATGTTCCAGGTACCCTTGGTAACACTAAAGCACACAACACAACTACATT
>CAKZWP010000096.1:0-4246 GCA_937921845.1 uncultured Sulfurovum sp. | reverse complement strand
AAATGGCATGGATCTTGACATTCAAAACATATACGGATGGACCCCGCTTCATATTGCCATCAGACGTGACAGAAGAGATATGGTTGAGTATCTTTTGGAACAAGGAGCTGATATCGATAAAGTGGATGGTGTAGGATGGACTCCGCTTATGGAAGCAGTGATGGATGATATGCCGGAAATTTGTGCCTTTCTCATAGAAAAAGGCGCTGACGTTACCATTGCCAATCAAAGAGGAGGAACAGCAGGCATGATCGCCCAAAAATTTGGACGCGAGTCAATGGTAAAATATTTCCAATAGCATAGTTTGATGTCCCATACACATACTCATCATCACCATGAGGTAAACAACTATAACCGTTCCTTTGCCTTAGGAATTGCCCTCAATGTCATCTTTGTGATCATTGAAGTAAGTTATGGTTTGCTTGCTGACTCTCTGGCACTTATAGCAGATGCCGGACATAACCTGAGTGATGTTATGAGCCTTATACTTGCATGGGGAGCAAGCTACCTGGCAACAAAACACCCTACCCATAAAAGAACCTATGGCTTACGTAAAGTGACCATTATGGCTTCATTACTCTCAGCTGTTTTACTTCTCGTGGCCCTAGGTGGTATCGCATGGGAATCAATAGAACGACTCTCTTCTCCACAACCAGTGGATGGAGTGATCATCATTGTTGTAGCAGCCATTGGAGTGCTCATCAATACTGCAACGGCTTTACTCTTTGTAAAAGGTCAAAAACATGACTTGAATATCCGAGCAGCATACCTGCATATGGCAGCTGATGCAGCTATCTCTCTTGGTGTTGTTATCGCTGGTATAGCCATTATGATAACAGGTTGGCTCTGGCTTGACCCGCTTATCAGTCTTTTTATTGTGGTTGTTATCTTACTAGGAACATGGCATTTACTTAGAGATTCTATAGATCTTTCCATCGATGCAGTACCGAATGATATAGATGTTTCCCATATACAAAGCTATCTAAGTGGTCTAAAAAATGTATCTGACATACATGATCTGCATGTTTGGGCACTAAGCACAACAGAAACAGCACTGACAGTCCATCTTGTGACTACCTGTGAGTTAATAGACAATTGTTTCTTGGAAGAGATACAAGAGCACCTTCATCACCATTTTAACATCGCACATACAACCATCCAGATCGAGAATGAAACTGATGACTACACCTGTGTGTTAAATCGTGATGAATGTAAATTCTAATCGTAACTATAAAGGAAATATAATGAAAATATTTGTATTAAGTTTAGTGTTATTAGGTCTAAGTACCCCTCTGTATCCTAATGATAAACAATTGGAAAGATATATTTCTACTTTTAATTACGAAGCAAGAATAGATATGAAAATAAACAGTAAATGGCTCATTGCCTTATTAGAAGATGGAGAAGCACAATTGATCGATATAAGGTTTCCCGAAGAGTACGCAGCATGGAAAGTTGGACCCTCTATCAATATACCACTCAATGAGCTGCCACAAAGACTTGCAGAGATAGACAAAACAAAAACTGTAGTGATGGCCTGCCCTCATAAAGACCGGGCAATCCTTGCTATGGTGTATCTACGTTCACAAGGTATAAAGGCAAAGTATCTTACTGATGGACTCATAGGTCTTGCAGAAAACTTACGTGGAGACAATGCCAAAACATTTATGGATGCACTTCAAAAGCTCAAATAAAATCTTGTTTTTTAACTACACTAAAAAGTAGCGTTATACCTTTAAGCAGCTCTTGAAAGCGCTGCTTGAAAAGCACCTAGATGTTTTAAATTACGTTTTTTAAGATTTTCATATACTTCTACTACATCACTTGGCATACCTACAGAAGCCTGTTCAATATCTTCCATATCGGTAACCTCAATAAATTTTCCGACCTCTAATGCATCTAGGAGCGATTTTTCTCCTCTTTTTATACATGCATCATAAAGCGTTTGCAGTATAGGAGATTCAAATTTACCTACAGTATCTTCTTCAACATGTGATGTTTCAACACCATATCTATCACATAGCTCTCTTGCTGAATCAACGTGTCTTTGCTCTGCAAATTGCATCAATGCAAAAGTGTTTTCATTTTTATAGGTCTCACCTAATGTAATATAGACATCCCTAGCTACTTTTTTCCCTTGATAGATGAAAAAAAGCATATCTTTTTGACGTTCACTCAATATTGCAGTTGGATTTATATTTATATTTATATTTATACTCATTCTACTAATCCTTTTTAATTCATTTCTAATTAGACTACTATTATAAAAAAGAAGTGTGAATTAAGCATGAAGCCAGACATATATATTTTATTATGTCGATATACACCTATTATGGTAAAATAATGGTTGATTTATTTGTTATGATTTTGCTGGAGGTTTTGGATGAAAAATGTTTTCTTGGTTGTTTTGTTGAGTGTGTTTGGTCTTGCAAAAGAAAACAAACAGACTACTTTCTCTTGTGAATTTACTACTTATGCAACAGACAAGGGTAGTTTCCGTGGTGATGTTATGAGGTTTACTATCGTTACAAACGATACAAATGGTACCTATACATTAAAAGGAAATAATAGTGTATCACGAGGAAACATCATCAGAGGAGATAAAGGTTTATCTTTTATTAAAGTAACTAAACTTGGTAATATCACTACAACGACGATGTCTCGTATTCCTCCAATTGATGGAAAACAAAAAGCTGTTCACAGTAGAAATATCCTTGCCGGAGGGAAACTCTTGGCAAGTCAATACTATGGAACATGTCAGCTTGTGGATGAAGTTCAAACTAAAAAAGTACGTTTCAATATCTCAAAAGAAAAGAGAGACAGGATGTATAAACAGCTGAATATCAAAGCTAAACTAAAATCGCTTCCAAAAAAAGATGCTAAATATATCCTTTCAGCACTCGAAGGTGTATTCCCTTCAAGACTGGAAATGGAAGAAGATATGAGTATTGAAGGTATGATCCTTGTATCCAAGATCATGGATTATGCGACAAAATCAAAATAATACCTTTTAGCAACATAAACATGACAATTTGACATATTATTTATAATATTTCTAAAAATATACTATCATTAGACCAATATCTAAAAAAGGAGTTAAGGTGGAAGGTATGATAAAAGTAAGTTACACTGTCATGTGTAAAAATGATGTTAACAAAGAACTAAACCTGGCAGATATATTGGCCAATGAAAAGGTAGAAAAGGCCATTAAGAGTGAGTTTGCCAAAGGACTAAGAAACCTTGTGCTATCACACAAAGAAGAGGCCGAAGTTTTTCTGAAAACAGAAAAAGAAGTCTTTGAAATGACTGTAAGTAAAAATGACTTTGCAGACCTGCTTGAACTTGCAGAAGAGGATGCACGTAAACATAAGCGTATCAAAAAAGAGTGTGATGGTGTGGAATTAGTCGATATTTTAACCATTGACTAGGGTCAAGGGCTACTTTTTCATGCTATACTTAGTCAAATAAATCATCCTGCATCATAATGTAGGATCTAATAAAAAGACACTATGGCAAAGAAAAAGAAAAAATACTTTATAAAACTTAACAACAAAATACGAAACTATTTTAATGGACTCCCTTTTGACGAAGGTGTAGCTACACTGGATGAAGACAAACTTATAGAGCTTATTATGCTACTTGAGATCATCCTTCCCTCACATACCAAAGAAGAGATGATACGTGCACTCAGACGTGTATGGAGTGAAGGAGAAGCTGTCTCAAGAGAGATGATAGTCTCCTACCTCACGCAGAGCTACAAAGCCGTACCCTATGCCGGAAATATCAAACGTCCTTTAGACAAAGTAGAAAAGATCCTCCAGCTCTTAGGAGATACTACCTATACTAAACACGAAGAGAATCTACTTCTTGAAGCATTTATAGATGTTAAAAGTACCAAGATCACTGAAGATAAAGTCCTCAACAAACTTGCTTACCTACGTATGAGAACAAGACTCCATACACTTGAAAAATCGTTAGAGGTAGTGTTCAATTCCCTAAATGAAATGGAGTTTTACCATAGCTTCACTTTTGCCCTACCAAGCTTTGACTTTAACAAACTGCTTTTATGTACAACACCTACCCTAAACATGGATGAACTCTGGAGTTTGAACGATGAAGAGATCATCACTAAACTGCAAATGATAAAAGAAGCATCTATCAGTAAAAAAACAACTGATATAGAAGAGTTCCTGAAACATATTAAAGAGACTAAACATCCTTATCTGACAGAACAGGAAGTCAATTC
>CAKZWP010000095.1:0-14693 GCA_937921845.1 uncultured Sulfurovum sp. | reverse complement strand
GATGTTCAAGATTCCATTCTTTTGAATAGTATTGCATCATTTCCATATTAAGATCAAACAAATCTATAGAATAATTTGCAGGAAAAATAATGTTTGACATAAAAACACCTCATTACTAAAAATACAAACAATAGATCACATAAGCAGATAACTTTTAAAGTATAACATATATTTAACTAAAAATATTATAAAAAATTACATTTTATTTTAAAAGGATAATTGCAGTTATGAGAAAAAACTTATTTATTCTATAAAGTTTTGAAAATAAGATAATATAGCTCTCACTACATTACTGTAGTAAAAGCCATAGCTGTTATTACTTTTTAGTACCCTCAACCACCATGTACATTGGGTTTAAACGATTCGGTATAGAATCTTTCTGATTAGCTCGGATTACTTGATCAGTTACGCCATAGTAACGTGCAGTGAATGTATAATCCTGACCCTTAGTGGTGATGTTGTTTAAAGCACCGTCACCACAATTGAAAGAAACAGTTACAGTATTATCGTTGTTAACAGTCCAAGTATTACTATTCACATTTTTCACATCTTCATCTTCAAACAGGTAGCGTTGCGCGTCGTAAACAGTGATTGATGAGAAGTATACAGACTCAGGATTTTTAAATGTTGTTGTCACACATTTGCCTCCGTCTTGCATTTTAGAGTTCGTATATAAGTTCGACTCGTTAGCAATTGGTGAAGCACCACCCCAACCTAGAGCATTTTCTAAATTCCACTGGTGACGGTCAGTTACAGTTTTCTCATTACGCGGATAAGTATAGTAAAATGCTTTACCAGTAACTTCGGCACGCAGTTCAGCAGTTTTCGCATCAACAGCATCAAAATCATAATTAGGAACTTCAAAGTCACCTGAAACTAAGCCCCAAGTAGTTAGTTTGTCTTGGTTTGCTCTAGCTCCTTCAATACCTTTCTCTAGACCACTACGGAAGATCATGAAACAATGAGTAGTACCATCACTCGTATCAATGTCAACCGTGTGCTTACCTTTAGTAACAATATAGTGCTGTCCATGCCCATACTGATCGACAACCTGAACAGAAGTATATACATGAACATTTTCAGGGATTTCGAAAGATATTTTACCATCAACAACTTTGGTGATAGCAATTGAGTATAATGAATCGTGATTCATCTGTACTGTAGGAGCTTTCTCACCACGTGGTGCTAAAATACGTAAATGAGTGAGGCCTTCGTTAGCACCTTTAATCATCCAGTTACGAAAGTTCTTAGCTGTTTCAGCATGAGAATAATTTTCATTAGTTACTTTAAGTACATTACCACTCATGTATTCAGCTTTACCACCAGCTTTCTGATAAGCAGATGCACTATCAATAATTCGAGAGTCAACAATCTCCGCAGCGTTAGCCATTGTCACAAGGCCCATTGTAGTAATTGCAGTTACGATTAACATCTTTTTCATCATTTATCCTTTTTATTTAATAGTTTTAACTCAATAAGTATCGCACAAATTTTCATTAATAAATAAACAAAGCTATCCAAAAACTCCAAATTTATAAAATATAGTTATAAAAACATAAAAATTATTAAAATATTAATATATAATATATCGTGTTCTAGAAGCTTTCTAGCAAAAATTTTTTGATACTGTTATGTAAAGAATTATTAAGAAAATGCTGTTTACTTAAAAACACCATAGTCTTAATTGTAAGTTGAACATTTACCAAGAAATGATTAAATTCAGAAAGGAATAATAAATGAAAAAGATACTTTACTCAATTCTCTTTTCAATCTCAATAGTAACTCAAGCAGCTTCAGCTCAAGCCGAAAAACCTAATATAGTCTTAGTATTTATGGATAACTTTGGATGGGGTGAGCCCGGATTCAATGGTGGAGGAATCATACGAGGTGCAGAGACTCCACAATTAGATAAGATTGCCAAAGAAGGACTTCGATTAACAAACTTCAATGTTGAAGTACAATGTACACCATCACGTTCAGCACTTATGACAGGTCGTTATGCAATTAGAAGTGGTAATGGGACTGTTCCACTGGGTGAAGGTGTTTACGGTCTTGTTCAATGGGAGGTGACGATGGCTGAAATGCTTTCTGAAGCTGGTTATGCTACCGGAATGTATGGGAAGTGGCATTTAGGTCGAACTGAGGGAAGGTTCCCGACTGATCAAGGTTTTGATGAGTGGTATGGTGTTCCTAACTCGACAGATGAATCGGTGTATTCATCGGTAGAGGGATTTGCTCAGAGTGGTCTACCAGAGACATATGTGATGGAATCGAAAAAAGGTGAAATGCCAAAAAAAGTACGACCTTATCGTCTTGATTATCGTCCCTTCATTGATAGAGATTTAACAGATAAAGCAATGGGCTTTATGGAAAGACAGGTTAAAAAAGATAAACCATTTTTTGTATACCTTCCATACACTGCAACACACTTCCCAACCCTTCCACATCCCGACTTTAAAGGGAAATCTGGGAATGGTAAGTGGGCAGATCTGCTTATGCAAGTTGACAGCTATGTAGGTGAATTGCAGGATAAAATTGATAAATTAGGTGTAGCAGACAACACTATTTTCATCTTCACTGCTGATAATGGTCCGGAAGCACATGATTTTGAAAGTACTAACTTTACAGTTGAGACTGCTGTGCAAGGTTCCCCAGGTCCATGGAGAGGAACATTGTTTACCGGCTTTGAAGGTGCACTAAGAGTGCCTTTTGTAGTACGTTGGCCAAAGAAAATAGCAGCAGGAACATCGAGTGATGAGATTGTTCACGCAATGGATATCTTTCCTACATTGGCCAAATTGGCAGGAGGTAAAGTCCCAAAAGATCGTGTCATTGACGGGATAGACATGAGCCAATTCATGCTTGGAAAGCAAAAGAAGTCTGGCCGTGATGGGTTCATTGTTTACATGGGTAATGACATCTTTGGTGTAAAATGGAAAAACTGGAAACTACACTTTAAAGAACAAACTGGATGGAATGGTGAATTGCATACTTATACTATGCCTAGGCTATACAATCTCTTAACCGATCCACAGGAAAAAAACAATGTACTTTTCCCTCACACTTGGGTACCCAAAGCAGCACTCCCTCAACTTCAAGAGCACATGATATCTCTGAAGAAATACCCTGCAATTCCTGCTGGAACGAAGGATCCCTATCATCCAGGTAGATAAATTCTGCCTGGTTCATATGTATTTAGTATTTTGACAAATTAAAAATATGAGTTCTTTTATAATTTTAATGCAAGTAAAAAACCATATAAAACCAAAACCTTATAATCTAACATATTTTATAACGTTATCGCTATAGTGACGTCTGTAGACCATAAATATGCACCCTCCCATAGGAAACCTTATAAAATATGCTATATAGAATCGTTTATAATGTAAAGTATACTTTTTAGAAAAACGGCTAATTATGACTATATATCTTTTTCTGTCTACGACTGTCGCAATAAGTGTCGCAAAAAAATGAGATGCAAAAAATGATGATTAGGGGTGCGTTGGCTGGTTAAAAAAGTAATTTCTGAACAATATCGTACTGGACACAAAATACCTCACCTATATCTACGTCCTTTGAGTAAACATGAGTTTGGAAAGCTTGTAACAAAAGTCACTGATAATAATCAGCTTTTGTTGTATTCTGACTATTTTGTAAAGAGGTTTCTTTGGAGAGAGTTGAACTGTAAGATAGCACAATAGATTGGCTTATATAGTCAATTTGGACAAGGATTCTAAAAGGAGTTATCTATCATGCTGGTGCAATTATACACATTCAATGTCACATTTCTGTAATACTTTTGCAGCGTACATCCTTTTTGGAATAAAGTGTATATACCGAATTCTCCAGTATCAACTTCTTTTGAAGTCCAACCCAACAATTCAATAAAAAATGAACCACTTTTTTTTGGTCTGTAGTTACGAGTTCGTGCCAAATAAATGGAGTTTTAGTTTCCATTAGTTTCTCCTAATCATTCAAAATATCTAAAAATCATTTTCATTTTCCAACCCTTTTTTAGAAGTACCCCTATATCCATTTGATACGGAAGATCTCTTTGATACCTGAGAGTACAAATGTTGGAAGCGCTGCGATGGCAATGACCATAACAAGATGTTTAAATGTAAGCGCTTCTGTACCAAATACCACTGTTCCCACACCCGAATAGATCAAAGCAATTGAAATCAAAGCTGAGCCTCCAACTGCAGCCAAAAGATAGTGGTTACTCCAAGGGTTACGACGGTAGAGGGTGCTAAATGTACGCGCATCAAATATATGAAATATCTGGCCAAAAATGAGCGTCATAAAAGCGATCGTCTGTGCGTATTGCAGTGTCGCTCCTTTGTCAAGAGCATACTGGAACAGAAAGTAGGTTGTAAATCCAAGCAACAACCCGCGTAACACGATCTTGGAAGCCAGATTATCAGCAAAGAACCCTTCTTTTGAAGAGACAGGTTTACGCTTCATGATCCCCTCTTCTTCATTGTCTACACCCAATGCCAATGACGGAATACCGTCACTGATCAAGTTAACCCACAAGATCATTAAAGGAGCAAGCGTGAGAAGTGGGTCATCTCCCATCAGTAAAAAAGCAAATAAAAGTGCCGATACTTCACTCACATTGGCTGTTAACCCCTGTCGAATAAACTTTCTGAGGTTATCATAAATACGTCGACCTTCTCTTACTGCCTTAACAATGGTTGAGAAGTTATCATCTAGCAGTACAAGATCTGAAGCATCCTTGGCGACATCTGTTCCGGTTATCCCCATAGCAACACCTATATTGGCTGTACGCAGTGCAGGTGCATCATTGACTCCGTCACCGGTCATAGCAACCACTTCACCTCTGGATTGCAGTGCCTTCACAATACGCAGCTTATGCTCTGGTGTAACACGGGCAAATACAACCGCATGCCCCACTGCATCGATAAGTTCTGTCTCTGTCATTGCTTCAATCTCGCTGCCTGTAAAGACTGACTCACTATCACTACGCTTCATGCCGATCTGACGTGCTATGGCCTCTGCTGTCCCGGCATGGTCTCCAGTGATCATAATGGTACGTATCCCTGCTGTACGACACTCTTCTATCGCCACAGGAACTTCTTTTCTAGGTGGATCCATGATCCCATGGATTCCAAGAAAAGTAAACCCTGATTCATACTCATCCTGTGTAAGTTGAAGATGCTCGGGTTCGATTGCTTTATAAGCAACTGCCAGTGTGCGCAAAGCTTTAGTAGAGAAATGGTCGATCGCCTCATGTATGTGTTTTTCCGTATCACTGTCGATAGCCACAGACTCTTTATGCAGATAGATACTGTCACTACGCTGCAGCAGAACATCAGGTGCACCTTTTGCTATAACATAATGTTGACCCTCATTTGTTTTTACAACGATACTCATCAGTTTTCTAGTTGAATCAAAAGGAAAACTGTGGACAAACTCTGCACCCTCATCGATGAGGCCCTGCTTAGTAATATTCGCTTTAGCAGAAGCAACAGCCAGTGCTCCTTCTGTTGGCATCCCTTCAATAGTATGAACACCCTCACGTTCCACCAGCAATGCATCGTTACACCCTGCAGACATTTGAAGAAAATGGTAAAGTTCGTCAATATCCTGCGGGTTTACTTCCTCACCCTCTTCATTGGTAAAGACACCTGAAGGGTTATAACCTTCACCACTTACATCAAAGTAGTGACCGCCAGAGTAAATAGAAAGAACCTGCATCTTGTTCTGGGTAAGTGTTCCTGTTTTATCTGAACAGATGACCGAAGCTGAACCAAGTGTCTCAACAGAAGAGAGTTTACGGACAAGTGCTTTGTTATGCACCATACGTTTTGCACCCAGTGTCAAAACAACAGTAACAACAGTGGGAAGACCTTCCGGGATCGCTGCAACAGTCAGTGAAATAGCTGTATTGACGATCTCGATCCACTCCATACCCTGTTCGATCCCTATTCCCACGATGACCGCTACAATGGTAAGTGCCGCAGCAAGCAGTATTTTGGAAAGTACTTCAATACGTAACTGCAGTGGTGTTTTGCTCTCCTCTGTTTTCATCAACATATCAGCGATATGACCCATTTGTGTTTCCATACCCGTTGCTGTCACTACACCAACTCCATGACCAGTCGAGACAACGGTTCCCATAAATGCCATATTGACCTGATCACCAAGCCCTACTTCATCATGAGTGATGGTCACTACCTCTTTCTCTGAGGGGACAGATTCTCCTGTGAGCGCTGCTTCATCAATGAGGAGACCAGTTGTTTCCAGCAGACGGACATCAGCGGCGACGATGGTACCGGTATTGAGCTTTAAAATGTCTCCGGGTACAAGCGTACGCGCCGGTACTTTCTCCCAATTCCCATTACGTAGTACCGTTGCCATCGGTGCTGCCATATCACTTAGGGAATCCATAGATTTTTGCATGTTCAGCTCTTGCATAAAACTGATCATGATATTGATCAGAACAATGACCATAATTGCGACCGCATCAACAATATGCCCGATATAAAGTGATAAAAATACACCAACTATTAAGATAATGATAAGTGGATTTTTTATTTGCTCCAGTAAGAGATACCAGACGGAGGCTTTTTCCTCCTGTCTCAGCTCATTTGCCCCTGATTGAACCAAGCGTATATCCGCCTCTGTATCAGTGAGTCCTGAACTTTGATCAACATTAAGTGTTTTGAGCGCCTCATCTATTTTAAGCTTATACCATAGCATCATATCGTCCTTATGGGAAACTTTCTTTATTTTCTATTATATTTAACTTGTCTGAAATACAAGAGCAGTAACTTTCTCTGCTTATTTAACTTCTTGAGGCAGGTTAAATGAGTATTCACCTTTAATGAATGCCTCTCTTGGCTTATGTTACATAAATGTGACATTACGTGATTATAATAACAATTGCACGATAGAGTTACTCCTTTTAGAAATCTTATCCTCATTGGCGAAATAAGTCCAACTTTATCGTGCTTTTTATCATCTAGACAGCATTTTTATACCAACATTTAATTTCTATTACAATTTGTCATACTTTTACCCTACTCTATATTTTTCTGTCAGAATACAAATATGAAACCTACATCCAAAGAAGTACTTGAAAAAATAAGTAAGCATTGTTCTAATCAGCTAACGCTATATAAGTTCAATACAACTACACTACAAATAAGTGAGAAATATAGAGAAGGCCGGTTAACAGCATTAGAATATATTGGAGAGCTTACATACTATTATCTGCAGGAAGAAAAGAGGATACAGAAAGAGTTCAAGGATCAGGTAACTAAGCAATTGAGGCTTCACTCTTGCCTTGATGATACAGAGTATAAGCGTGGTTTGTATGATGCGTTAAATGAAGTATTAGATTTTTGATTGTTATGTGAGAGTGGAGTTCAGTCTATAGAAGTGGATACTATTGTTCTCCTCCTCTAATAGACTGCAATTTTATTTTATAGTTTCCCTATTTGGGAAATTGAGTTATTGTGCCTTAAGCTTCTCAGCCATCTTACAGCCCTCTTCAGAACCATTTTTACAGGCTTTACCGTAGTATTCAATCGCTTTTGAGATGTCCTTCTCTAGTACTTCGCCCTTCTCATATTTCATAGCTACGGAAAAACATCCGTAATAGTCTCCTGCATTATTACAGTCATCCATGAAATCTTGAATTATCTCCATTGGATTATCTTCTTCCATGAATTCATCATCAAATTCATCCTTCTCTTCTGCGATTGCCAATACACTCATGCCCAATAAAAGTATTCCTGCTAGTAGTATTTTTTTCATTAGTATTCCTATTTTATAATTTGATGATGAAAGTGTACAATTAAAATGTCAAAAAAATATCATACAACTATAAAAAAGTATATATGATATATAGTGTGAGTAGAATTATCCCATAATTAAAGGGTAATAATATTTTTAAGCAATTCTCTTTAGCGCATTAGATTTTTCTTCATACTCTTGTTTATTTATTTCCCCATTTGCATAACGTTTATCAAGTATATCTTGTGCAGAAGAGTGTCCAGCTTGATTTTTTGTATTGAGTCTTAAAAAATAAAAGAGAATAAACCCCAATACTATCATAATACACCACACACTAAATCCCAGACCCCAACCATGTCCTGCATAACCCATGCTGTATCCTTTTTTAAAATTTCTTGTTTAAAGTATAGAGCTTAAGTGTGTAATAACTGTGCAAAAGATTTGATATGTGTAATGAAGTGGTATAGTTTCTCACTCCTAAGGTGTATTTAGAAGTGAGAAAAGAGAGTTAAATGGGGACTATAATGAAATCAGATTTCATCTTTCTATCGTACTGAAAAGTTCTGCAGTTTTTTAAACTTTTCATCATACATTTTACTCTTATCCATGTCTCCTATCGCTTTAGTATAGTATACCAATGCAGAAACGATCTGGAGGTCACCCGTATGTTTGGGATAGATCTCTTCGAGAATCTTTATAGCCTCTTTAGGATTTTTTTCTCCTACAGATACAGCATAGACATAAGAAAAACGTGCATTGTCTTTATCTAATTCAACTGATTTTTTAAGTTCTGAAATTGCTTTAACATTCTCTTTATTTCGAACATACCATAATCCCAGTGCATGGTGTAAGATGGCTATATTAGGAAGTTTCTCTAATCCTTTTTGCAGTATTGTAAATGCTTCTTTATGTTTTTTCTGCTGTGATAAATAATCACTATAGTTTATATAGGCCGGGACAAATTGAGGTTGAAGACGTAGCGCTTCCTCATAAGCTTTCTCTGCGTTTTCCGGCATATTACGCTGGTTATAGAAGAGTGCCAACGATAACTGTGTCTCAGGGCGTTCTGCAGTAAACAAAAGTACCTTCTCATACTCATCAAATGCTTTATTTAATGTCTCTTTTGTTTTTGTGTCTAACTCTCCAAAAGGGAAAGCTGCAAGTTGTCTGGCTGCTTCCATTCTTACTATTTTGATAGGATCATCCAGCATTTCAAAAGTCTTTTTCATACGCATCTTTGGAGGGAATGCTTCTAAGGATTGTAATGCTGATCTTCGTATCATTGCATCTTTGTTTCGAAGCATTTGAAGAGTTGTTGTATAAGTCTGTTTTGAAGGATAATTCCCCAAATATGCAGTCACTGTAGCTTTAGCGATAGTAGGCGCATCACTCATCAGTACATTATAAAGTTCTTTTGGTGCATCTTGGCTGTTTGTTCTGAGTGCTTTCATGGAATGGGCAAAATTTTGCTTTCCGACAGGTGTTTTTCCATACCATGATTTCATTGCATCTGCAGCCCATGAAGCATCTTTATCTGTATGACATAGGTTACAGGCATTAGGAACCTCCTCCATCTCTACTGAGAGATCTGGTCTTGGTACTCGGAAACTATGGTCATTTCTGCTGTCTACACCCATGTAAGTACGCGCAGGCATATGACAGCTTACGCAGCTGGCTCCTGTACTTCCCTCTTTATGCTTATGGTGTGCTGTAGAGGTGTATGTTTCTGTCTGATGACACTGAAAACAAACCTTGTCTCCTTCAGCCCTTCGGTTAAGTGTATGAGGGTTATGACAATCAGTACAAGTGACTCCTTTTTCATACATTTTACTTTGAAGGAAAGAATCATATACATAGACTTCATCTTGTATTTTCCCATCTGGGAAGTAAAGGTTTTCAGACAGTGTCACAGCTAAATAGTGGTCAGAAAATTTATCACCTGGTGTAAAGTTATCATCAAGTTGTGAACGTCTGGAGTGACATTTAGCACATACATCTATCTCTTTGTCTGTTAAGTCTGATTTATTTGTAGTTGTATTGACATCCCACTTTCCGACTTTATACTTTAAAGAAAGAGGAAAACCTTTGTGAGCCATATCTGACTCTTGATTTTTACTCCACTTCATATGTTTAGATGCAGGACCATGACAAGCTTCACAAGAGACATTAATCACATCCCATGTGGTATGGTAACTTTTAGTCTCTACATCATAATTTTTTTTCAAGTTCGTACTGTGACAGTCTGCACACATGTAATTCCAGTTTAAGTTTGGGCCAGTCCAGTGCAGTACATCTCCTGCTTTGATCACTTCTTCTTCATGTATATGATACCAACGTTGTCCGCCCTCTTCTTTACTTCGGCTGTCCCATGCGATGTCCGGTACCTGGTATTTACCATCTGGGAATTTCAACAGATACTGCTGCAGAGGGTAGACACCAAAAGTATAAGCAACTTCATATTCATGTAACTTGCCATCTTCACCATCTGTTTTAATGAAAAACTTATCTTCTTTTTTATAAAAGCTGCTTTTTACACCATGAAGCTCAAAAGTAGCATTGTTAAAATCCCCTACGACTGTTTCATCATTGGCCTCTTTCATGGCTAAGTCATGGTGTGAACCTTTCCACTCCTTCATCTCTTTGCTATGGCACTCTGCGCAGGCTTTATCACCGACATATGTTGCTTGTTCTTCTGCGAACACCGCACTTAGTAAAGTAAGGATTAAAAATATCTTCTTTGTCATAGGTTCACTTTATTATGTATTTGATATATTTTATCTAATTGCTCTTTATATTGATAGTATGATTCTCAGTAAAGGAAAATATGCCGAAAACTGATATAATTATTTAAAAGTGTTTACAAATAAATTATTACAGAATCTTCTAAATGTCTAGTGGCTCAGAGAATTCTATTAAAAAAGGTTATTTTTTGAAAAAAATTATATTTCTTCTCCTTTTCCTGACTACTTCATTTCTTTTGGCAAATGATACCTTCGATAACTTTATCGATGAACAGATCAAAGTAGAAGGCCAGTTACTTGATTTCAACCTTTCACTAGATAAAAAGATTGAGATCAAAGAAGTTCAGGCTAAAACATATCAAGATTTTTTCTTACTATATGCTACTGATAAAGAAGAGTATATGCATGAAGTGAATCCATACCGAAACGAAGTGAACAAATTGAAACTTCGTTTGAACAGTAATAAATACAGGGGTAATACCAATGCCGTAATGCGGGATGAAGTTCTACTTAGAGTATATGCTGTAAGAAAAGGAATCAGAGATGCATTTCATGAGATACTGCAGCAAACTGAAAGTGAGTCTAAATCATTTTTCAAAGATAAGGTCAATGAAACCATTGTTAAATATTATGCAAAATTTACTCCTTTGGATAAAGATAAATATAGTTTTCCCGACCAAAACCAATCCAGCCCCATTATAGAATCTCTACAGGAAGGCATTCAAGAGTTGGAATATTTGAAAAGTGTTGCCAATACATTCAGTGCAGAAGTTGTAGAAAACAGTTCTTATATCTACCGTGCAGGCCGTCTTTCAAAATCTAAATTCTTTACTTTCTTAAAAAGTATCAATACATCTTCTTATGGAGAAAAGATCAATCCTTACCTAGATCGATTTAATTTGGACATAGCCAGAGTTTTCTTTGTTCTTGCAATAATTATTTTAATATTTATAACTCAATTTGCTTTACGATTCATTATAGATCGTACATTAAAACATTATCATTTTGAGAAAGACGATATAGAGTATATTCACGCGCATATTACAAAAATATTTAAGTATATCGCTGCATTGTTGATCCTACATTTAATAGTTGTAGTCTATATGGGTATTGACATTACGAGCATCAATATCAGTAAACTTTTTTCTATAATGTATGTTATCCTTATCACTATACTGCTTTATCGAATCACAAATACCATTGCTTACCTCAAAATGGAAAGTATCAAGAGTAGTAAAGTACTTAGGAATGAGGTTATAAATCTTCTGATCAAAGTCAGTAACGGTTTTATTGTCCTTACAGCCACAATCGCAATTCTAAAAATTTTCGGGGTGAATCTTACTGCCCTTCTTTCAGGTCTGGGTATCGCAGGTGCAGCTGTAGCATTTGCTGCAAAAGACAGTATTGCCAATATCTTTGGTTCTGTTTCTATACTTCTCGGTGATGTCTTTGAACAAGGCGATTGGATCGAAACAAATGATCTCAGTGGTACGGTAGTTGAGATCGGCCTACGAGCTTCAACCATACGTACCTTCGATAATGCTCTTATCTCCATTCCAAACTTTGAACTTGCCAACAAGGGTGTTAAAAATTGGAGTAGACGAAGTATTGGACGACGTATCAAGATGAATATTGGGGTCACATATCAGTCAAGTTTTGATGATATCCGTCAGGCTATTGAGGATATCAGGGCTATGCTCAAAGAACATCCTGGCATTGCAAATGAGCGTACTCAATATCAGCACTTACAGCGTCAGGCAAAGTTGGTCTCTATGGAAGATTTCAAGGGCGTGAAACGTACTACTTTGGTCTATATGGATGAGTTCGCCGATTCAAGCATCAATATTCTTGTCTACTGCTTCAGTCGCTCTGTAGTATGGAGTGAATGGCTTGAAGTTAAAGAAGATGTGATGTACAAGGTAGCAGAAATACTTGAGAATAACAATCTTGAGTTTGCTTATCCATCATTAACGCTTCACCACGCAGACTCTGAAAATATACCTGATATAAAATAACTTTATAGAGGGTTGATATTTACCGGTAGGATTAAATGACTCACTCACTGTTGTTTATGCAGTGATTCTCTAAGTTCTTGCATTGAAAGCAGATCGATAGTGTGCCAGAACATATTGAAATGTACTATAAAAGCCTGACTGCTTTCCCTTTTCTACGATTACCGATAAGGTATTAACTGTATTACCTATCTCCATCTATAGAAGTGTAACAAACATTAATGCAAGCAGCAGTGAATGTGAAACGTCCATATACTTTCCTTTTATTTTATCTTTTTATAAAAAAGACAAAGTCTAGAGATCATTTTAATGTACCTGATGCTAACTAGTTACCAAATGTGTATGAGGCATTGATTCTGATTATATCACTTTGTGCAGCACCATTCCAATCTTTATATACTACATTGGTTCTGTATTCCAAGTACGCATTCCAAATCCCTCCCTTATCATCAGGAATAGTTTTACCAAGGCGGATACCAAGAGGAACGAGGAATTCCTTGTCCTGCCAATGATATGAGATAGGTGCTTCACCATTACTGACATACCAACTATCATCGAGTTTATAGACTGCAATAGGTTGCACAACTAAAGGTGAGGCGATAATAGAATTACTATTTGGGTCAGTTTCCCCCCATACTTGGCGTATCAAGACTCCCCACATGAGACGACCCTCAAAACTATTCTCCAATACAACACCGGCAAGACCATAACGCCAGACATCTGTGCCAAACTGTTTATCGTCAGCAGGTAGATTTAGAGCAGGTCCTAAACCAATTTTTCCAGTCTCCCATCTCCAAGGTACAAATAGTGAGATGAACTCTGCATTACCTGAACCACTGGTCCCTCCAACACCTTTCGCCTCTACATTGGAAAAAGTAAAACGATTGATGATCGGCCAAGGACCAAAAACACCTGCAGCTACAGGGACTACAAATCTTGTGTTGAAAGTATTATCATTCCCTTGGGGTCTTGTTACACCCGGAGATATTTCATCATCATGCCAGTTGTAAAATTCCCAGCCAAAAGATGCCGATATTGCAGCTGCTGTTGGGTCATTGGTGTTTACCTCTTCTTCTGCATGTGCCTGTTGCATGATTAGCATGGCAGAAACAAGACAAATTGTCTGTATAAAATGTTTTTTCATGATTATATTTTCCTTTCGTTTACTTTTGATAAATATCAATGACCCTCTTAATTGACTAGATTAAAAGTACACTAAATCTATCTACGTCTCATACCCCCTGATGGTCGACTTGCAGGTCTTGTCGAAGGTCGCCCCATTGATGGTCTTGTGGTTGGTCTAGACGGCATTGTAGTCGGTCTGTCTGGTCTCGCTATAGGGTGTTCAGGTCGTGGTCTATCTGGTCTATGTGGTGGTGGCCTATATCCTGGAGGACGACCATAGTACCCTCCATAATAACCATAATGAGGGTATCCATATCCTCCATAGACTCCATATCCAACTGATACAGAGGTGGTAGTGGTGCCGTCACACCCAGTTATAAACGTTACAGAAACAGCAATAACACTTAAGTTCTTCCATTTAATGATATTTTTCATCACTGTTTCCCTCCTTCTTCCCAACGCTGGATAATCACTAATGCACCTGTATTATCGGCAATGAGCGCAACATTTCCATCTACTAATTCTTTATGAGGAGAAACCAATACTTTTCCACCTAGAGCTTTAATTTTACGCATGGTCTCTTCTAGGTCTGAAACTCTGATCGCTGGAACCCAACGTGGTTTAAGCTCTTCTTTCGAAACATCTCTTATCCCTGCACGCCATTTTCCTTTTTGTCTCAAGAGGCCATAACCATCTCTAATCTCAGAAGAATCATACCCACCCAATTTGCGATAAAAGCTATAACTTTCTTGAGGTGCATTCGTCCAAAGTTCATTCCAAAGCCAATCACCTGCCTGTGGTGTCACATCTTTTGGATCTCCATCTTTAGAATGTAAAAGAACTAACTGAGCACCTTGAGAGTCACTTACAAGGACTCCTCTCCCTCGTTCATTCATTTCTAAAGGGCCCTTAAGCACTTTACCTTTCTTAAATTTAACATAACGAATAGACTGATCTACATCAGCAACTGACATGGAAGGTAACCATACTGCTTCTGCCTTACTGTCAACCGTTGGTCGTACCTGCATCATTCCACCGATAAGGTTTCCTT
>CAKZWP010000094.1:0-2800 GCA_937921845.1 uncultured Sulfurovum sp. | reverse complement strand
TCAATGATCTCACGAATCGTCGCACCAGCTTTACCAATGATATCTACTATCTTGCTTGGATGTACCGTAAAATGTTCTGTACTTGGTAGTGCTGTACTTGAGACGATATTTTTCTCTGCCTCTTCCATCAATCCAAGAATGTGGTTTTTACCCTGACTTGCTTTTTGCAGTGCATCTCTAAGTACAGCTAAGTCTATCCCTCCAAGTTTCATGTCCATTTGAAGTGCAGTGATACCTTGTGCAGTACCTGCTACTTTAAAGTCCATATCTCCATCATGGTCTTCAAGTCCCATAATATCTGTAAGCACTGCATACTTGTCACCTTCACTCACAAGTCCCATAGCGATACCTGCCACAAGTGCTGTCGTATTTACCTCAGCAGCACGCAATGCCAATGCACCACCACAAATGGTAGCCATAGAAGAAGAACCATTACTCTCTAAAATTTCAGAGACCATACGGATACTTCCATCATAGTTTAAATCTAATGAAGGTTCTAATGCTCTTTTCCCTAAGTTACCATGCCCAAGTTCTCTTCTACCAGGAGCACCAATGTATTTGGCTTCTCCCACAGAATAACCCGGGAAGTTATAATGCACCATAAAGTTCTCTGACTGAGAGTTTTTCTCAGTAATGAGTTCATACATCTGCCCATCTTTTTTGTCGCCAAGTGTCACAGTGACAAGTGCTTGTGTTTGACCACGGGTGAAAAGACATGAGCCATGTACAGAAGGTAAAAGATTTGTCTCAATGCTGATAGGTCTAACTTCATCCAGTGCTCTACCGTCTGCACGAATATTTTTATCTAGGATCATCGCTCTTACAACTGTTTTTTTATAACGTTCAAGTACTTTTGAAACAAGTTCTTTATCTGCTTCTTTACCTTCAGCCTCTAACGCTTCCATGATTTTTGTACGCACTTTTTTAAGTTCTGTAGAACGCTCACTCTTTGCCATATGAGAGATAGCTTTTTCAACATCCTCTGCATAATTGTTTTCAATCCTTGCATAAAGTGATTCATCTACTTTATCCTCAGCTAATGGAAGGTCTAGAGCTTCTCTTACCATAGGTGTAAAAGCATCTACATAAGCTGTTGTTGCTGCATCTATAGCTTCTGCTGCCATCGCAATGACATCTACCAGTGCTGACTCATCGAACTCATTGGCACTTTGACCCTCTTCATTTTCAGTAGCAAGTGTACGCATCTCTATCATCACCACATCTTTACCTGAACCTACAACTAAAAGGTCAAGTTCACTTTCAGCTTGCTGTGTAAGTGTCGGATTGATAACGATGTCATCTCCCACTGTACCCACTCTGACTGCAGCTATACTTGTAGCCACTGGAATATCTGAAACATAAAGTGCTGCATTGGCTGCATGCAAAGCTGCCACTTGCATATCAACTTCATTATCTGAACTTACTACCATCACTGTAATCGTTACTGGATAATGGAATCCTTTAGGAAATAATGGACGTAAAGAACGGTCAACGATACGAGAGGTCAATGTTTCAAAATCGCCAGGTTTCGTCTCTCTCTTGATGAACCCACCAGGGATCTTTGCTGCAGCATAAGACTTTTCCATATACTGAACAGTCAAAGGAAGAAAATCTTCATCCACTGCTTTTTCATCTACAGCAACTGCTGCTATAAGTACAGCTTTACCCTGTCTGTACATCACTGCACCACTTGCCTGCTTCGCTATTTTATTAAATTCATATTTTTCTTCGAGACTGTTTACATTGATCTCTATCATTTGTTCTTTCATTCGTTTATATTTCCTTTATCTGTTTATATCCGATTCTTTAATACACTGTTTAGTGCTTCATCTACACTCTATTTTAGATTTTCTCTTTATTATGAGTACTTAGTCTTCTCTTATTTTTACTTCTTGATCATTCAGCATGGATGAGATCTCTTCAAAATTCAATCTTTGAAAATCTTTATAATAGTATTCTATCGAAATATAGTCTTCTATCTTATGAGGGCAAAATACACCATCACAGACAGTAAGTAAATTTTCATATACACCTTTGTCTAAAATAGGCGTTGCAATATAGATATTTTTAGCGCCCCTTGCAATGACTGATTTAAGTGCAACCATCATAGTGAGTCCTGTTTCTATACACTCATCAGCTAAAACGACATACTTCCCTTCAAGAGAGATCAGATCCTTGCCTTTTCGATATTTATATACATAGGAGAGTACTTCTTCTTCATACTTTCTGTGAGCTTCACCATATACATAATCTTCATTAATTTCAAAGGCATCGATAAGTGCTTTGTGCATCACCACTTCTTCTGTCTCAGAAACCATCGCGATAGCCAATTCAGGGTTATTGGGTGCCAAAATAGGTTCAGTCAGTAAAATATCCATCTGTGCATCGATAGCTTTGGATATCTGATCTGCAAAATAAACCCCTCCTTCACTTACACCTATCACTACCGTTTCATTTTTTGAAAGCAGTTCTATAGGAAGTGTCTCGATCAATTGCTTTGAGGCATCTTCTCTATCTTCAAAATACGTATTAGGGTTTAAATCGCTGGGCATAATCCGCTCCTGGGAATTGTTTAGAAATTTCTTCTTCATCAAAAGTATAACGAAACTCTTCTATATACTTCATCAATAATCTATAGGCATGATTTAACTGTTCCATTTTTTCAACATCACCTCCTAGATCAGGATGATTCTTTTTAGCCAAAAAATGGTATTGTTTTTTTATATCTTCCCTATTGATCAGCTTAGGTAAACTTAATATCTCTAACGCTTTTTCTATCTCCTCTTTTGGACTGATCATC
>CAKZWP010000093.1:0-27050 GCA_937921845.1 uncultured Sulfurovum sp. | reverse complement strand
GGTGGTACAGCTACACTTGACTCAGTAATTGAGAAAAAGTTTAAGAAAAAACAAGAGCTTATCCAGAAAAACCTTGACACTGCATCTGCAGCATTTGATTTAACTGCTGCATGGGCAAAAGAAGTTGGTTTAGCACAAATTTTAGATAACCCAGAGAAGTAATTCTTAATATTGCAACTGTACCTTTGGTGCAGTTGTTAATATAAGCCTACACAAGTCACTTCACTTATTAGATTTCTTTCCTAACCCTTTACAGTCAATATAAAAGATTATGAAATAAATCTATTTATAAACATTCACTCACACCAATTTAATTTTAAGGCATTGACATGATACAATCATTTATAATTACGGGATTTTTAGGCGTTGGTAAAACCACTATGCTTACCAATACGGTCAAAGAACATTTTTCAGATAAAAAAGTTGCTATTGTAGTAAACGAGTTTGGCGATATTGGCGTAGATGGTAATATATTAAGTAACGTATACAGTGAAGTACTTGAAATCTCAGAAGGGTGCATTTGTTGTCAATTAGCCGAAGAGTTTGAGAGCGGTGTGATGGAGATCATTAATAAGTATAACCCTGAAATTATATTTGTAGAGACTTCAGGTGCATCTGAGCCTTTTCCTATCTTTCTATCTATGCAAAACCTTGGTGTCTCTGTTGAGGGTGTCATTTGTGTTGTAGATTCTAAAAATCTTGATTCCTATAAAGACAATTCAACTGCCAAATATCAAATTGGTGGCTCCAATATAATCGTACTAAACAAGACTGATCTAGTGAATGATGATGAATTGGAAGCTGTAAAGAAAGATGTTATTCAAATTAAAGATGAATACAATATCAAGAACACTCTTACAGGTAAAACTATATTTAATAGCTATGTGATCAACAATGCGGAACAAGGTGTTGTGAACAAAGAAGTTTTTGAGGGTGTGTACAAAGTTGATGAGATTATTGGATTGGCAAAAGATTATAAACGTCTTGATCACACCACAAAAGATTCAATCACCCAAAAAGTGGCTTACCTGAAAGAAGATATTGAGTTTAATGACGTGGATGAAGTATTAAATATGCTTCCAAAAAGTATCTACAGGGTAAAGGGTGTTGTAAAAGTAAAAGATGTGCCAAACCCTATTGTTATAAACTACTCATTTGGTAATGTCTCATTTGAAGAACTAGACGAATATACAGAACCATCTATTATGATATTTATCGGTGAATCAATAGACAATGATGTGAATGAATTATGTGGAAAATTTGATTTTTTAAATTTACCTAAATTTAGAATGAGTAAGTAGCATACAGCAAGTACTTTCTTATTGCCACCACTTCTACCATGAGCATTTAGCTACTAAGTATTATCTAGTAGCTACTATGCGACAAACCTCCCCATAAAACCCTATCTACCAACCTTAGATTAATAATCATTAAAATACATGTTATAATGCAAAAATCAATCCAAAAGGATATAAAAATGAACGAAAAAAGAAGACTGCATATTCATATGTCAGTAGACAATCTAGCAGAGAGTATTGCTTTTTATAATACTCAGTTTGGAACAGAAGCAACCAAAGTAAAAGATGACTATGCACAATGGTTGGTAGATGATCTTTCTCTTAATTTTGCCATATCAACAAGAGGCGATGAAAAAGGTGTAAATCATTTGGGTGTACAGTATGAGAGTGATGATGCACTATTGAAAGCACAGGATACCTTTGAAGAAGTGGGGATTAAAGGAAAGGTAGAAGAAGGTGCAATATGTTGCTACAAATCTTCAAACAAATACTGGGTAACAGATCCTACAGGTATCATATGGGAAAATTATCACTCTATGGATGATGTGGAAGTATTTGGTGTAGATGCTTCTGATACTGCTGATGGTTGTTGTATGCCAACATTTGGTAAGTTTACTGAAACACCATCATGCACACCAGCTAAAAATGATGATACTTGTTGCAGTACAAGTTCAGATGACTGTTGTTCCTAATAGACTATGAATGCATTGTAAACAAAGAGGAGAAGTATCTTATGCAATTCGATGAAGAAACTTATGCACACTCTTCTGAACTGTATAAAGATGAAGGCATATATGACCTATCAATTTTATATGAAAGACTTACGATGGACACTACAGGCATTTTTTGGAGAGGTCACAAATGAAAAATCTGCAAAAAAACTAACAAAGGCACTCATCAATTTCTACCTAAAAGACTAACTAAGAATCTTTTACCTTTCCCTATTGAATTATTTAAAGCTTAAAACATTCATTAAGCCCTGAGACTACACATTTATTACATTTAAATTGTATACTATGAAAATAATTTATAGATAGATCAATGAAGAAAGGAATAGATCATGAAATATTTTTTAAAAACTTCTCTTTTTATCATGGCTGTATTGTTTATGCAGGGGTGCGCATCACATCAAAAATTTGTGACTAAGTATAACTCTTGGGTGGGGCAGAATATTAACGATCTAGTGAAGCAGATAGGGTATCCTGACAGTACTTATACTTTACCCAATAAAAATACAGTTTATGTTTATGAAAGATCTAGAATTTACAGTTATCCAACTATGTCTATGGGATATGGTGGATTTGGTGGGTACCATGGTGGGTACTATGGTTTTGGTTATGGTACTGATGTTGTACAAAAGACATGTAAACTTTACCTTGAGACAAATAGAAAAGATATTATTGTAAAATGGGGTTCACGGGGTAATTCCTGTGTTTCGAATTAATATAAGTATTTTGAAAAGAACGGATAAGGAAGTATTGTATGTTTGAAGTTGCAGAGTATATTGGTATCATCGCATTTGCCAGTTCCGGTTTTTTCGTAGCTGTGCGAAATAAACTGGATTTTCTGGGTGCGTTGATCTCTGTATTTCTTACTGCGCTGGGTGGGGGACTCATCAGAGATATCGCAGTAGATAAAACGCCTTATACGTTTACACACAATATGCCTGCGCTTACTATCCTCATTGTGATGATCTTATTGATACTCTTTAAGTTTCATAAAAAGGACAGTATAGAGAACAAACCGCTGTTTATACTCAGTGACTCCATAGGGCTTATTTCTTTTAGTATTACGGGGGCACTTATCGCTATAGAATCGGGGCTTAATCTTACAGGAGTATTGGCTTTAGCCTTTGTTACGGCAGTAGGGGGAGGTATCATCAGAGATGTGATCATCAATGAGATTCCTTTTGTACTCAAAACAGGATTTTATGGGACGATCGCACTTCTCATAGGTTTGTCTCTCTATGTGTTAAATCTATATGACCTGATATCTTTTTATACGATGACCATGGTTTTTTTCGCAGGTATAGTACTTAGAATGATTGCATACTATAAGAAATGGGCCATACCGATGCCATCATAAGTTAACCTTGAGGAATGTATTTCTCAAGATACGCGTCAAACTCTTTTTTTTGTGTCTCACTCATGGCACGGGTAGGAATGACATTGAATCTACGAGGATTTGTATAGAGAAGGTAAAAATGCTCATCATTTTTCCACTTGCTAAATGCTTTCCATGGAATGGAAATATTATTGCTGTTTTTATCTAACCTGATACCTTTTCCAGATATATGCAGTGTGATCTCATAGGGTAAAGTAGTGCTTTTTTGATAAACGCTTTTAGCTTGATAGACAGATAGCATACGTACAAAGAGCATGTAAAAAGAGATAGAAAAAAATGCAGCGATAATGTTAGTAATGATTTCACGGGTATTTGAGAAATCAGTTCCGAATATGACAATAATAGTGGCTAGCATGACATAAATAGAAAGCATCAGGAGTCTTTTGCCTTTTTTGTGGTGTAAATTTACTGCTTGCTGGTATTCTTCTTCACTGAGTTGATAGGTGATATTCATGATTTGCCTTATGATAATGTGATGGTATTATACAATTATTACATATACAGTACATACAGAGTTTTGATATGATACACTTTAAGTGTGAAAGGACTTAAAATGTTATACAAAGTGAAAGCAAAAATAGACAAACTTAAAATGAAAGCTTTTTTTACAGCTTTGATCGATGGAAGCATTGCCGGTCAAGAGCCAGATGGTTCTTATATCGTGAATGCGATGCAAAAAGCAGTGATGACAGATGCTGAGACACTGGAATGGTATCAGCCATGTCATTGTGAGACACCACTTAAACATGAGAGAGAAACAGTGTATGATAAATACCTGCATGACTTTGAAGCAACATTGGTATCTGAAGAGAAAAATGACATCAAAGGTAAGTCATTTTGGGAATGTCTTGAAGACAGGCATTCTGGCGCTTTTGATGATGCTTTTGATGATGATTTTGATGATGAGTTATACGACTAGACAGCTTTAACGTGAAACAGGATCTCTTTAGATTCCTAATAGGGTACATAAAATGTATCGTTATGCTTGTTGTAAGCATAACGATGAAATCTTATTTATTGGCTATGAAATTTCTTTGCAGTGTAGCTTTGAAGCGTGTTAGTTCAGAATCCATATCTAAGTCACCTTTAAATATGTCGTGTATAGCATATGTTTCAAGTGGCTCTGCACCACAAAATTGAAATAATTTATGTGTAGCAACATTTGCCTCATCCAACGAGAGACCATCAAAGAAACTATCTTTATTATCAAATTCTGAGTCGGGACAGTTATAGGTTAAACTCAACATATATTTTTTACCTTGCATCAGTCCGCCGCTGCCATACCTTTTAGAAGCATCATCTCTACTTCTTCCATCACTGACATAGGTTACAGTGTTCACACCAGCAGAGAAGACTTCATCAATGTATTTTTTAGTGATCCAAGGCACACCCATCCAGTACACAGGATACTGAAATAAAATATAATCCGCCCAGGCAAGTTTTTCAAGCTCATCACTGATATCATACGCACTTTCAATCACACTATGTTTAACATTCAATCCATTTTCAGTAAAAAAATCGCTGGCAGTATCTATAAAGAGTTTGGTTAATTTACCTTCTGCGATCTGATCATATCTCTGGTGTCCGTTGATAATAAGTACATTTTTCATAATTTCTTTCCTTTTTCTAATATTTCTATAGTTATATTTTCTGACATTAACTCATGATTTTCAATGCAATGTAAGGAACAAGGTTAAAAATAAAGATTGCGATCTTGTATTGTGCTAGATACTGAAAGTAGGCACGTGAGAGATGAGTATCATCTAATCCGAACATTTTACTGTGTATACGCATGATACTTTCACGCATGAGTATCAATGATATGGAGCTGATTAATAAGATGCTTATATTAATAACAGAAGCCCAACCTAGGAATTCTGTGAGTGTTTGAAGTGTAAACATTTGATATCTCCTTTTATTTCTGGGTGAAGCCTTTCATCATCTCTTGCATTTGTTGGATTTGCTCGGGTGTCATTTGAGGCATTTGAGATGGCGTATCACCATTGTTCTCTTGTATGTGCTCTTCCATGGTTTTTACAGGGAAGTCTGGTAGTTTAATATCCTCATCCGATACAGAAATATTGAATTGAATATTTGTAGCTTCTGTTGTATGTGTTCTTCCCATCACTCTCACTTGAGATTTGAGCATAACACCTTTGTGCAGCCAAAATTTCATATGCTTCGCCTCCCATACTTCACAGTCATAGTTATGTATAGTCTCTTCACCTGTTTTTGTACCACCCATGGCAAGCATCATCTCTTTAGCACTTTTAGCAAGCTCTTTATGCTCAGACTGCATTAACATAGAAGGGTCATACTGAACAATGCTCTTTTGCTCATAGTCCACTACATAGACTTTTCCAGCAACAATTTTTGTAGTCTGACGTGTATGTTCTTCTCTTCCCATGATGACGGATTTCGTTGTTTCTTCATGAAGTTCTACTTTTCCCCACTCTTTGAAAACTGCTTTACTTGTTCCTTCTATCTTGGTTTGTATTCCCATCATATTTCCACCACCACTGATAGCATACTCAATAATACCTGATTTGATCTCATAACGTTTTGTTTCGGCATTAAGAGTACTTGTAGTCAAAATGAGTGCAAATACTACACTCCATATCTTCATTTGCTTCATAACCATCTCCTTTTTATTATTATAACTTATTTTGCCATATTTGTTTAAACGAAAATATATTTCAGGTACAGAGAGTGCCTTTAGAGAAGACGGGTATTTGGATGGGGCTATCACTTCTGCTATGCATGCAGTAAAATCTCTTTAATTTATTTAGGGGTACATACTATCTAGGGAGTGAACTCGTATCATTAAATAGTGTTGACGTACTGAAAGAAATAGGATAGTATAATATTTAGATCAGGCACGATATGAGTTCATTGTGGGAGAGATAGAGTTGATGAGCTTAAATAGTGCTGCTTTTATTTATACTGACAAGGGTTTTATATGTATTTTACTTTGACTAGATATTTTTTATTTTTTATTTTTTTAACGCTCTGTTCTTATGGTGGGGGTAATACGCAAAAGCCATCTGCAGAAGAGGAGATCAAAGATACTATTGTTGTGCATGGTATGGTCTTACATGGACAGGTTACGGCTTTTGGTCCAGAGAGGCTTTCTTTTAAGTTACAGTACAGTGAGGGGATAAATCGCATCTTGTATAAAGACATTGAATCAATCAATACAAAGTACAATTACCATATTTCATTTAAACGTATGGACATTGAAGGCCGTGTTGTAGGTATAGAAGATAATAAATATATTAAAGTTATGGAAGGCGAGAATCAAAGAACGATCAAAATAGCAGATATTGACAATTTTGTAACGGCTGTGAGTGATGATGCTTCTTTTGAAAACAGACTACGGAATAAATATCCTTACACAAAAGGCCGTATCCATATTGGTTTTGAGAATGAAAGTGGTTCTAGTGATAAAAGACAAGCAGATGTTGAATTAAAGTTGCGAAATAAACAGGCAGAACATGAAGTCGAACTATTTGTAGAGTATGAATTTGAGACAACAGAAACAATAGGTACCCCTAAAGTAGAAAATAAAGATGCACTTGTAGCCGTTTTAACCTATAAAAATCATTTTAAAAATAATCAATACTACTACGGGGCACTTATGGGTGATTATGATCGTCCAAGACTTATTGACCAACGTTTTCTTCCTTCTGCCGGATATGGCTATAGATTTAGGTATGGTAAAGCCAAATGGCTGGAACCCTCTATCGGTCTGGCATATGCAATGACCAAGTATACTGATGATGCTTATGCAGATAATAATTTTGCTGCAGCGGCACTTAAGCTGGAAGGAAAGTATCAGTTTGATGATCTTGAATTTCTCAATACTCTTATTGTAAGTGGAATTGTAATGTATTTTCCAAGTCTTGAGGATATAGAAGAAGATTGGATAGCTAGAGCAAAGTTGAATTTAGCTGTACCGCTCTTTGACTTTTTCTCTATTAGATTGTCACAAGAATGGATCAATGACAGTAACCCTAGTCCTGAAGTTGGTAATAATAAAACAACAACAAAACTACTGTTTGGTCTTGACTTCTAAACACAGTTTATTCATTATGTAATTCTGTTTGATTTAATAGAGTGATAATAGCAATTATTGCAAGATCAGGGAGATAGAGAAGAAAGAAAGTGGCATAACGAGGAAGATGTTAACCGTTTGTCCATCTCTTAATTAATTCCATGCCCATGTCAAAAGATAGATCTCCATTAATACTACGTTTTTCTACTTCTTCTTGTAGTTGTGCTGTACTCATATTTTGATATGAACTCTCCAGAGTTGTATAGTCTTTATTTTTTAGACTGTTAAGGTTCTCAGTATTACTACCATAGGTCATGGTTACTGTAATCAATGAAAGTACGATGATCTTTCCTAATATTTTTGTTCTCTTTGCTTGCATGGTTTAACCTTTCAAAGATTTTAATGTAAATTAATACTATAGATAAAGTATATAATAATGTTTTGCCTATAGTGAGACAGATAATGATTAATATTTGATCATTAATACTTTAAAATGTCATCTCTATATTTATGTGAATTCTAGCCAAATATTTTTTTAATGTCAAGTAAGTCTATAGATTTAATTGTAATAATTTATTATGCCATTATCTCTCTATTATAATCATTGGATACAATGGCGGAATGAAGAAAAAGAAATTACTTATAATCGGTGCAGGGCTTAGTGGACTTTATAGTGCTGTGCAGCTTCAAGATACTTATGACGTGACGATCATAGAAGCGCGTGATCGTACAGGTGGACGAATCATGGGGATAGATGGACATGATATGGGGCCATCTTGGGTTTGGCCACATCAAAAAAATATTTTACAGCTCATAGAGACATTAGGCTTGGAGCTTTTCTCACAATATACAGAGGGACTTGCCTCGTATGATGCTCCTGATGGGGTACAACACTTTAGACCTTCGAAAACAGCACCTTCTTACCGTATCAAAGGCGGCATAAGTCAAATGGTCCTGGCTTTGGAAAATCGACTTGAAAACCCTGTCAATCTAAATGAAAAGGTTCTCTCTTTAACGTACTTAAATGAAAAGGTAGTGGTTAAAACGACAGCTCAAACGTATGAGGCAGATAAGGTGATCTCAACACTGCCTCCACGTTTAGCTGTAGAAAGCATAGAATACTTTCCTTCATTACCCGAAGCACTTCATACAGAACTGAAGAATATACCCACATGGATGGGGTATTCTTCCAAGTGTATTATAGAATACTCTGATGCATTTTGGAGAGAAGAGGGCTTAAGTGGTTTTACCGTTTCGCATCTGGGACCTTTGGGTGAGATACATGATGCATGTACTCAAGACAAAGCAGCACTCTTCGGCTTTCTGCACAGTTATGCAAAGTATGACAATTTGGAAGAAGATATCATTAAGCAACTCACACGACTTTACGGAAGACAAGCTGCCAATCCTTCCAAGTTTCATCTTGTAGACTGGAAAAAAGAGCCCTATACTTCAACAGCCCTTGACGCTATGCCTCTGCGCGAGCATCCTTCGTATGGGTTTACTGCAACACATTTTGGTGATCAACTGATGTTTTCAGGTACAGAGAGTGCCTTTAGAGAAGGCGGGTATTTGGATGGGGCTATCACTTCTGCTTTATATACAGTGAAAATCTGTAGTGGATAGGGTTAGAAGGTCTATAGATATCTGTAAATAGTTAAAAATCTCATGATTTAGTTTTGCATTTTTGCATTATGTTTTAAGTACCAGAAGTCTCTTTAAAGCATCGAGTATGTTTAAGTCTTTAATGGGATTTCGTTTCAAATCCAAATACACAAGGTTGGGTAATGAAATTAAACTTTCAATGTTTTGTATGTCATTGTTATGTGCTACTATTTTTTTGAGTGTACTGAGGTGACTTAAAGGTGTCATGTCAGATATCTGATTGTCTTGTATAAAAATGAATTTCATTTTTTCATTTGAAGCTAAAGGGGTAAGGTCAGAGATCTTATTATGAGATAGTGAGAGTTTGTGTATCTTTGTTAGTGATGAAAGTGGGCTAATATCAGAGATGTGGTTATGAGATAGCGAAAGACGTTCAAGCCAAACGAGTGTAGCAATTTCCGAAGGAATTTGTGTTAGTTCAAGATGGCTAAGATCTAGGTATTTGAGTCTCTTTTCTTTACATAAAGCTATTCTTTCTAAAGCCTGTTTGTACATTATGAAATCCTGTTTTATTTGCTAGAGAGATAATAGCATATTTTGTAAGAGGAGATGATATAAAGAAGGCAGGTAGGGATATGTTTTTTTAGCAAAACAAAAGCCACTCCAAAGTACTATGAACCCAATACACTATAAAGAGCCGTAATGCACATAGACCTAACCCAAGGCATCATCAAACAGCACATTATAAAATTGGCAGTTCCCGCAGTCGTAGGATACTTCTTTCATACGATGTTTAATGTCACTGATACCTTTTTTGCCGGGCTCATTTCCACGCAGGCACTAGCAGCACTCTCTTTGTCTGCTTCTGTATTTTTTATGGTGTTAGCCATAGGCATAGGGATGTCTGAGGCAGTGACTTCTTTGGTGGGGAATGCTTTGGGAGAGAAAGATATACCTAAAGCACAACATATCGCACTCAATGCCATAGCATTTGGGGTACTTCTATCTGTGGCTCTTTCCGTGTTGGGTGTGTTGTCTGTGCCATACCTGGTAGAGGCATTGGGTGACCCTTCTTATGTAGTGGAGACGCTTGACTATATCAACTTGATTTTGTATGGTGCGGTGTTTTTTGTGGGCTCCTTCTTTTTTAATGCACTGCTGAATGCTACTGGAGACATGAAGTCGTTTAGAAATGTACTGATCGTCACGGCACTTCTTAACATCGTGTTGGACTACCTCTTCATAGAACATTTCAAGATGGGTGTAGGCGGTATAGCTTTGGCAACCATTATCGCTGAGATTATTACGATGTCCTACCTGTTCTACAAAGTAAGCCGAACGAAGTTGTGGTGTGGCTTTTCTGTGTTTAAGTATGACAGCCATGTCATAAAAACGTTACTGATACAAGGTATGCCGCCAAGTATCAATATGTTCATGATGGCATTTGGTATGTATATCATTACGTACTTTGTTGCACCTTTTGGTAAAGAAGCCGTAGCTGCTTTTGGTATAGGGATGCGTATAGAACAGATCTTTCTTATGCCTGTGATAGGACTCAACATCGCTACACTTGCCATAGTCTCTCAAAACAACGGAGCAAAAGCCTATGAACGCATTAAACCTACGGTAAGCTTAGCCATACGCTACGGGTGGTTTATGAGTACGCTGGGTGTGAGTTCCTTTTTGCTTTTTGCAAACTATATGGCAGCGCTTTTGACATCTGATCCCATCGTCATAGAACAAACCGCACTCTATTTACGTGTGAGTGGCCTGGCATCATACGGTTTTGTCGTGATATTCATTTACATTGCCATGTTGCAAGGCATAGCTAAACCAGCTGTTATTATGCCTATAAGTATTTATAGACAGGTTTTGGCACCGGTGGTCGTATTTAGCGCTTTGGCATGGATGGGGTTAGGTATTTTGTCTCTCTGGATAGGATTAGACATGATCATCTTCTCCTCAGCACTCTTTTTATGGTGGTATGGAGAAAAGAAGTTGAAGCGGTTAACTATAGCGTAGGCTATCTGGTTTTGATCCACTCTTTTATCATCATCAATTCATCTTCGACAACATTATGGTCTTTATCATAACTTTTAAATGTGATTTTAAATCCGCCATTTTGTAATGTTTTCACTTGTTCTTTTGAGGTGTCAAATGGAAGCACACCATCAGAAGTCCCATGCGTACATAACCAGTTTGAAGTATTTACATTTTGGTTCATTTCTTGCAAGAGATTGTTGGCATCGTAGATGTACCCACTGACTGCGATGTAACCTGCAAGTACCTTCTCATACCTAGATCCAAACTCAAAGGTCAGTAGAGCACCTTGTGAAAATCCAAATAAAAAGCTCTCATCTGCGTTAAACTCTTCTTCAAACAGTGTGTCTAATGTATCTGCAAGTATGGAGCTTGAGTATGCTATGCCTTCTAGTTGGTTAGGTGGTAAGTCATACCATGAAAAGCCTCCATAGTAATAATAGGGAGCATCGAGTAAAAGATAGTTCATGTCATCTATGTTGAGGTAGGGTGGTAAAAAAGTAAATCCACGAGATGAATCTCCACGGCCATGAAGGATGATCATCAGCTTTTTAGAAGCTACTTTAGATGGGATAAAAATATTGTTTAGTTGTAAATCTTCACGACTCTGCATTTCACATCCTTTCATTTAGTGAAAGGATTGCATCAGGCTTTAGCCTAGAAGTTCCTCTCTGCATTAAATTGTTGATTGTTATCATAGGGGATTATACTAAATTTATATTATAGTGTTCATCATTAGGATATTCTTGCCATATAGGCATGTAAAGCATAGAGATCCAGTACTGCAGTTGAGAATGATGTAAACATAACCTATACAAATAGATGAATTTTAGATATCCTATCTTAACGACACTAATAAAAGGATAAGCAGATGTCTAAAACAACACCTGAACTAAAACTATTCACCGTATGCTATAGACCACCTTTTTCTCAAGGTATGAATACTTTTATAATAAATCATGTTACATCTTCTATGGTTTCACCACATAAAGGTACACTAGATGAAAGAGAGACGGAACATTATCTTTTCTTGAAAATAATTGAGGCGATCGAACAGCATAACCCAAGCATTTCAAAGTCAGACCAACTACTTCTCGATAAATTGTATGAAGCTGAGATTGAGTTCGTAGAACTGTAACACTTAGAGATATATAGATGTCATCATCTCTCGTTTATTTTGTTTTGCAGACACGCAGAAACTACAAATATATATAGTTCTATGAAAACCTTATAAAGTTATATATTTTATAAGGTTTTATAGTAGAACTTCTATTTATAATTTAACTCCAAATTTATCAAGAAGAAAGATGACACTGTAATAAGCAAAAATAGTCATCATGATTGAGATAACCATACTTGGGAAAAAGCCGAATCCTTTTTTGATTAAGATGGGAAAAGCTATAAACAATGTCATCGATGGGGCAATTAACCACACAATTCTATTTGAAAACGCCACTGCATTACTGCTGTCATTTGTATCTATATACATCCATGTCATGGCTAATATGGACACTAAAGGAATAGCCGCCAACAAAGCACCCATCAAACTACTTCTCTTGGCTATTTCAGAGATTAGAACAATTAATAGTGATGTAATAATTAATTTTGTTATATAGTAAGCCAATTGTTGCTCCATGTGTTTATTAATATTTGTATTATATAGCAGTTTTATTATATATTTTTCTTGAGAGCATCAGATTTTTCTTCATACTCTTTTGTATCTATCTCACCATTTGCATAACGTTTATCAAGTATATCTTGTGCAGAGGAGTGTTTTTCTTCTCCCTTATTGGTCTCTTTTAAAAAATAGAACATGATAAATCCAAATAATATCAGTGTAAACCACATGCCAAATCCCATACCCCAACCGTGACCTATATAATCCATTTTTTATCCTTTCTAAAAAGATATTCTTATTTACAGTATAGAACTACGGTGTGCAATGTATGTGTATATACTATGAGATTTATTAGGGAGTTAAATATGATTAATATTTGATTTAAACAGATAGGTTTGAATAATGCACTCCTGAAACTTTTCTCAGGAGTATACTTAGGAAGTTTAATAAATTTGGAGGTATTCGTTTATCTAGACGAAGCTACTGTTCATTGATTAAAAAACTAGTTACTACCACTTTGATGAAAAGCACCGAATAGATTGTAAAATATGAAATAAGTGTGCCTAAAAGAATAAAAAGAAGTAATTTTAAAATTTAGATTTCATTTTTTAGATGCTAGAATAGAAAAATATCTTTAAGGTTAAACCTTTAATAGTTTACAATTTCAGAAAGAGATGAAAAATGGCAACCAAAGCAACCATCTATAAAACGTTACTGAACATTGCAAATATGGACAGCCATTATTATGCTGATCACAATTTAACGATGGCGAAGCATCCATCTGAGACTGACTTACGCCTTATGGTCCGAATGGTTGCATTTATACTCAATGCTGATGATGAGTTGGTGTTTTGTAAAGGCATATCTCAAGAGGATGAGCCTGATCTATGGCAAAAGTCTTTAGATGGAGAGATAAAACTATGGATAGACCTGGGGCAGCCTGACGAAAAGCGTATCAAAAAAGCGTGTGGACGTTCTGATAAGGTGATCATCTATACCTATCAGGAAGGTATGGCTTCCTCCTGGTGGAAACAGATAGAAACATCTCTTACACGTTTTTCCAATCTTCAAGTCATACATCTCGATATAGATGGTGATATAGAAGAGCTTGCAAAACGTGCAATGTCATTACAAGCCAATATATCTGATAATGAACTGACTCTGATAGATGAAGAACACAGTGTGGTAATTAGAGAAAAGAGTTGGACGAGATGAAGTAATTATTTTACTTCTTAAGAAAATATGTATATATTTATTTTATGGTATGATGCGGCCTTATATGGTTTACTGTCACCGGTAATAAATACATACATATAGGATTTAAGGTTAAGATGAAGAAGTGTTATTGTAAAAGTGGATTGGAATTTTCAGAGTGTTGTGAACCTATTTTAAGAGTGCAACAGGTAGCACCGAGTGCACTTAGTCTTATGCGTTCACGCTATAGTGCCTACTGTTTAGGTGATGTGAACTATCTTCAGGCTACAACCCATGACCACACATGGAGTGATGAAGAACTCAAGTTTATACAGGACTGGGCAGATAACAGTTTTTGGCAGCACTTGGAGATTGTGGATTTTAACGATGATATAGTCGAATTCAAAGCCTATTATATCTTCGATTATGTACAACATGTACATCACGAAAAATCAACTTTTTTGAAAATAAACGATATGTACAAATATGTAGATGGTGAAATCTATGAAGATAAAGTAACTTTCACCAACAATCAAAAATGTATATGTGGAAGTGGTTTGAAATACAAGCGTTGTTGTCTACCTAGATTGAAAAAATAAATTATTATTCTATAGCATTTTTGTCTTCTATCCTCCTTCCATAAGAATTAATCCCTACCAAGAAATATGATTATTATATAATTTACTTATGATAATCATAACTTTAACTTTATCTTAATTTAAGATTCGTTTGTTATACTGCTATTAGACAAACTAATGATTAACATAAGGATTAGAAATGAAAAAATTAATATTATTGGCTCTAGTGAGTACTTTTGCAATGAGTGGTTTTACAACTGCTACAAATATGAAGAATATGTCTGTTGACAGTTCAGATGTAGAACTTTGTAAAACATCTATTAAATATGCACATGCGTATAAAAAAACGATGGAAAAAAATGAAGCAGCTAAAAAAGCATTAGAGTATTATAAAAAGGATGTTGTTGCAAACTGTGGAACAATCTCAGCGAGAGCATCATAATAAATTATTCAACCTCAAGTATATGGTTAGCTCTAGCTAACCATATACTCTTTTAACATTACCCTCCCCACATTATTTATATCTATATACACTCAACTCTTTAGCTCTAATAAGTATTTTTATAGTCTCGTTAAGATTCGTTAAGAGTTCAGTAAAACTTCGTTTATATTCATACCCCATACTTGCAGTGTCGAAAGACTATATTAAAACTAAAGGTATAAAAATGAAAACATTAAAAGTATTAACCATAGTAGCTATCACAGGATTAGTAGGTGTAACTGCCGCAAATGCATGTCCACTTGGTGGAGAGAACAATGCAATGTGTCAAAAACAAGAAAAGTGTGAAAAGCAAAACAAGTGTCAAAAGAACAAAAAATACAATAGAGGTGAGATGAAAGAGATCTTTAAAAAACTAGATCTGACAGCTGAACAGAAAAGTGTTATGCAATCAAATCGTAAAGAGATTCGTGCACAGAGACAAGCTAAAAGAGCAGAGATGCATGCTAAACGCGGTATGGCCAATATGAGTGAGTTTGTAAGTGCCAATGGTTTTGATAAACAGGCTTTTATCGCTAAAGCAACACAGAAATCGAAAACGATGATTGAAATACGGGCAGACAAATTTGAAAAAACAATGAATATTTTGACACCTGAGCAACGTGTAAAGTTTGTAACACTTCTGCAAGAAAAACAAAAATAAGGTTATAATGACTTCATGACAAAGATATTGATGATAGAAGATGACGCGGGCTATGCGTCGCTTCTTACTGCCTATTTAAAACAGTATAATATTGAAGTAACCAACTATGAAGACCCATACCTGGGTTTAAGTGCAGGTATAGAAAAGTATGACCTGCTCATACTGGACCTTACTTTACCTGGCATGGATGGGTTGGAAGTCTGTAAAGAAGTCGTCAGTAAATATGACATCCCTATCATCATCTCATCCGCGCGTTCTGACCTTAGTGACAAAGTCATAGGGTTACAGTTGGGTGCAGATGATTATCTACCTAAACCTTATGATCCACAAGAGATGTATGCGCGTATTATCTCCCTTTTGCGACGTTATAAAAAAAACCATATTCAAGAAGAACCTGATCATCGTCTTGTACTGGATACTCAAAAAGAGACAGTACTTTTAGATGGTGTCGCTTTAGATCTTACCGCTGCTGAGTACGCAGTACTGAAACTTCTTATAGAACACAGAGGATCAACGGTCTCAAAAGAACAGATACTTTATGATTCTGAAGTATTTCAGTTCGGTTCGGATGGTTCACTTGCTGTGATACTCAACCGGCTGAGAAAAAAGTTAGGTGAAGAGATAGAGCTTAAAACAGTGCGTGGCGTAGGCTACAGGTTGTTGTCGTGAGTATTTATAATAAAATTCGCATTATTTTTTTAGTTTCTTTACTCTTTGTGACTGCATTTTTTGCTGCTTTCTTTTACATCGAAAAGTCGCAGCATATCCAAGAGATAGAAAAAAGATATATGCAAACCTCACTTTTTTTACATAAACATTTTAGACAGAGTATGAGACATGATGCTCAGATTGACTTCTCTGATGCTACTGTAAAACTCTATTTGAAAGAGAGTAACTTTAAACTTCTCACAGATAAGAAACAGATAAAGAACATTCGTAAAAATGCACTGGTCATGAAAAAAAGAAAATTCCAGCGTAGTAGGTTTCATGTACTAAGAGTGAAGAACAGACTCTACCTCTCTTTGGGGCATCCGAGGTTCCAGCTCCTTCTTTTGGACAAACAGGCACAAACACCACCGTGGCCTTTGCTTCTTGGTTATCTGCTCTCTTTACTCTTTTTGATACTGCTTTATGTCTGGCTCACTAAGAGTTTAAAACCACTTAAAACCTTGCAAGATCAGATACAAAAGGTGGCGCAGGGTGATCTGTCTGTATCAGTAAAAAGTGATAAAAAAGATGAGATAGCACAGTTCTCCAATGCCTTTGATGATGCCTTACGCAAGTTAGAGTCTCTGATAAACTCACGTCAGCTCTTTTTACGTACCATCATGCATGAACTTAAAACTCCCATAGGCAAAGGGAAGATACTCAATGCATTTTTAGATGAAGATAAGTTAAAAGAGGGATATGATGAGGTCTTCGGACGTTTGGAACTCTTACTCAATGAGTTTTCTAAGATCGAACAAATGCTCAGCTCTCACTATGAACTTCATCTGGCAAACTATAATGCAAAAGATCTTGTAGAACAGGCTTTAGAATTGATGATCATGGATGAAGATGCATTGGCAAAGCAGGTGCAACTCATAGAAGAGTCACCCTTAGTACTCACTACAGATTTTACACTCTTCCCTTTGGCGCTGAAAAACCTTATAGACAACGCTATTAAGTATGCACCTGATCATTGTGTTGAAATACGCATCTCGAAGGAGGGGATCACTGTGTCAAATAAAGGTCCACAGTTTACAGATCAGATAGAAAACTATTTTAAGCCTTTTCATGGAAAAGGAGAGGGCTTAGGTTTAGGACTTTATATTGTAGATAGCATTATGGAGATGTTGAAGTTGAAATTGACATATCGCTATGAAGAGAATAAAAATGGTTTTCGTATAGAAGTGTAAACTTAGAGATACATACAAAAATAAAATGATGGACTTACATGAAAATTTTTAAACTTTTTATATTATTACTAACATGTACAATATTGGCATCGGCAAACGAGGGTATACATAATCCTTTTTTATGGGAGGCGAAAAAAGGGGAGCAAACTTTTCACCTTTTCGGGACGATGCATTTGGGTGATCCTAAGTTGCAAACATTGCCTAAAGCACTTAAAGATATTATCGATAAGAGTGATGAAGTGCGTACTGAGATCCCTATGGATGCAAGCCTGCAAATGAAGAGTGTTACATTAATGATGAGAAGTGATGATAAAAGTTTGCAAGAGATCATCCCCAAACCGCTTTACCAAAGAGTGGAAAAGTATATTAAGCAGATTAATCCTCAGCTTAACCTTGTACCTTTTGATAACATGAAAGTCTGGGCACTCTCGACTGTGATTTCTATGTTGGAGAATCAACTTAAGTATCCTATGTTGCAAGCGATAGACTCTGAGATCTATAGTTATGCACAGAGTAAAAATAAAGGTGTGGGTGGTATTGAGACTGTGACAGAACAGATCAGTGCTATGGATAAATTCTCTTTAGATGAGCAGATCATAGGACTTATGTCTACATTGGATTATCTTGAAGAGAATGGAGATTTTATGGAAGTGATGAAAAGTCTTTATATCAAAGGTGATGAAAAGATGATGATGTCATTCATTGAAGGGACTATGTTCAACATAGAGAAGTATAAAAAGTTTGAAGAGAAATTTATGCAGGTACTTCTGTATGATAGAAACAGACTCATGGCTCAACGGATAGAATTATTACTTAAAGAAGAACCGACAAAACGTTATGTTTTTGCCTTTGGCGTGATGCATTTTTTGGATAAGAAGAGTATAGTAGAACATTTTGAACAAAAGGGTTATAAAATAAATAGAGTGAAGTAGTTTTTACTTATCTATAGGTAATGTTTGACATAAGTGTTGCTATAATCGTATAGCTTATTATTATCTGTGCTAAATAAGCATATGAAGTTCAAAAGAGAAAATCAATGAAAAAATTAATGTTAATAACATTTATACTGTCACTAGGAAGCCAATTACTTTTTGCAGAACAATCAGATGATAATAAGACCTATAGTGAGCAAAACTGGGGAGTTGGAGCTGTGTACAGGGTAGGCAGTATCCCTTATGTCACTGAAGATGATGTTGTTCATAGTTTTATTCCGCTGCTCTTTTTTGAAAATGATTACATTTTTTTACATGGCTTCGAGTCTGGTATAAAATTCTATGAGTCAGATGATTGGCGATTTAGTGCCATCACAAGGATGCATTTTGTTGATATACCTGAGCAGTATCAGAACGTAGTTCAAGCAGACACCAATGATATTGGTTTTCAGCTTCGTTATAAAATGAAAAACGATCAATTTATTGATCTTGAAGCTATGAACGATCTTCATGGTAGATTATTTTCTAGTTTAAGATATAGTACATATGTGGAAAATGGCTCTTTGGAGTACAAACCTTATGCACAGTTACAGTGGAACACTTCAAAATACAATAGCTATTATTATGGGTTAGATCAAGAAAATATTTCTTCAGGTATCGATGCTGTCATCGGAGTAGAAGCCAGATATCATGTATGGTCAAATTTTTATTTGTTGGCTAAAGCGCAAGGTAGATTTCTTGGGAAAGAAGCACGTGACAGCCAATATATTGAAGACAATATTGACGCTGAAGTCCATTTGGGTTTTGGTTTCTTTAATGACAAGAGTAAACCAAATAAGCAAATACTTGATATGTCTCCTTATTTACGTATAGCACATGGTTGGGCAACGCCATCTAACCTAAATGATATCATCAGTGGAAATACAGAAAAAGATCCTTACAGTAATCAACTTACTTCATTATTTTATGGCTATCCTCTCGCTGATGAGATTTTTGGTTTTCCATTAGATTTCTATTTAACACCTGGTTTTGTTTTTCATCACAGTTCTGATGTGCAAGATACAACGCAAGAGTATGTTCTTGCCATTAAAGCGTATTATACGATTCCTCTGCCTTGGAAAGTACGTTTCGGAGTAGCGGAGGGTATGTCTTATATCGATGAAGTGACATACATTGAGCAAACGGAAATGGATGAGAAAGGATACAGAGCTAGTCAATTTTTAAATTATCTGGATTTCTCTCTAGATATTCACTTAGGTGATATTTTTGGTGATAACTTAGATCAACTGTGGCTGGGATATAGTATTCATCACCGTTCTGCTATGTTTGAGTCTTCATCACGTTTTGGACGGATCAAAGGTGGAAGTAACTACAACAGCGTTTATTTACAATGGCATTACTAAATTGGGATAAAATATAGACTATGTTAGACTATAAAACGAAATATAAGAATGAAGGTTTAAATTGAAAACTATTGTGTTTAGCTTGTTTATTTTGTTTTTATCAAGTGGATGTAGCCCCAAAAATGTCTTAACTACTGAGTCAAAAAATGTCCGTATTTACGATACGCTTCCAACAAATATGAATTGCGAATACAAAGATGAGATCATTGGCAGTGAAGCTGATATGCTGACATTTTTATTTATGTCTAATCGGGATATGACATCAGGATCTCGCGCAGATCTACGCAACCAGGCTATAAAACTGGGTGGAAATACCGTGGAGATACAAGATGTTGAGTTCACGTATACAACTTCAACCGTATTTATAGGACATGTCTATGATTGCCGGCCCAAATAAGAATTGAAAACCCTAACTTAGGGTATTTCAGGTGCAGTAATACTCTCACCCAGTATTGCATATTCACGTCCCACTCTTGCAATAGATGAAAACTCCACACTGATCTTCTCTGTGTCAGAGATAATCTGATTATCAAGATACAGATGTTTTATCTCTACAATGACAGGAATGGTTTTGCTTCCTTTCAGATCTACTTCTTGTAAGTACTCACAAAAGAATGCCACTTTAATACCTTCGGGCATAGGAGGAAAACCTTGAATCATGTTTTTTGTAGGAATGTCAAATACTTCAACTTCACTTTGTAAAGCATCTAAGCCTTTGGAACTTAAATGCATTGCTTCAAAATGATCCTCATCTACGATGCAAACCACACATTTTCTACTTTCACGCAAATTTCTGAGTGTATCTTTCGGACTACCATCTGCACGGTGTCCTATGGAGACAATCAGTGTGGCAGGCTCTGAAGAGAGTGGTGTGAAGTAAGAAAAAGGAGCAATGTTGAGTACTTCACCCTCAGTGGCTATCCATGCAATAGGACGAGGAATGACAGTACTTGCCATGAGTTGATACCGCTCCGGGGCAGCTTTTTCTTGAAAATCTATTAACATTTTTTCTTACTTGATAAACTCAACCACTTCATCAAAAGGCAGTCTTAACTGTGATGACTGTTCGTTAATCCTGTAGCCAAACGGTACGACAACGGCTAATTGGTACTTAGTAGTATCTAAGCCTAATACCTCTTCCACATTCTCTTTTTCAAAGCCTTCAATAGGACAAGAGTCGATACCTATAAAAGCAGCAGCGGTCATCATGTTCCCTAACGCTATGTAGCTCTGTTTGGCTGTCCACGCGTAGATATTTTCGTCCGTACTTAGTGTTTTTTCTAAGTGTTTGGCATAGGTATCCATGTAGAAGTCTAGGGTTTCCTGAGGCATATCACGTCTTGTAAATCTTTTTTTAGGCATGCCGCTCTCTACCTTGGCATTTTCTATACCTGCAAGTACGATGACCAGGTGAGAACAGGAAGTGATTTGAACCTGATCCCAGCAGAAAGGTCTGAGTTTCGCTTTTAACTCTTCATTTGTGATGACAAGAAACTTCCATGCTTCCATACCAAATGAAGAGGGTGACTTTCTTCCTGCTTCCAAGATGTAATGCATCTCTTCATCACTTATTTTTTTACTCTCATCAAATGCTTTACACGCATGTCTAAAATCCATTGCTTTACTAAAATCATTTTGCATTGTTTATCCTTTTGGTTATGTTGTTATAGGTTAGCTTATATGTCATATTATGTCAAGATATATCTTGAAAGATATAAATATCATTCTAATGTAAATTATCATATCATAATAAAAAACACGGAGAAAGATATGCGATATGTATTGATACTTATGATGGTGGGAGCATTTTTACAGGCAGAGAGTTTTACTTTGGCAAGTGATACACTCAAAGGACAGATGAGTAAAGCCCAGGAGTTTGATGGTTTTGGATGTAGTGGACAAAACATCTCTCCAGAGCTTCATTGGAGTCATGCACCAAAAGGTACAAAAAGTTTTGCTGTCACAGTATATGACCCTGACGCACCAACAGGTAGCGGATGGTGGCATTGGCTGATAGTGAATATTTCTGCTGACACAAATAAAATTCTTGCAGATGCCTCGGCTAAACATACACTGCCAAAAGGTGCATTGGAAACAACGACTGATTATGGGAGTGCCGGCTTTGGTGGGGCATGTCCTCCACAGGGAGACAAAGCCCATCGCTATGTATTTACGGTACACGCATTGGATGTTGAGAGTTTACCTGTAAAGGCGGAGACTAAGAGTGCAGTGGTAGGGTTTATGATAAATAAACATACCATTCAAAAAGCCTCTCTGATCTCTTATTATCAAAGAGATTAAGTGTTTATGGTTTCTTCTTCTATCCATTGTAGGTAGCGTAGATTAGCACCTGCCATGGGTACCATAATGATCTCTGGTACGTCATAGGTATGTAGGTGCTCAATCTCTGTTTGAACCTTTTCAAAGAGTGACCTCTTGGTTTTCATCTGAAGGAGTATCTCTTCAGTCTTTATGATTTGTCCTTGCCAGTGATAAGCACTTTGAATGACTGTTGATTGAACACAAGCGATAAGTTTTTTTTCCAAGAGCAGCTGTGTGATGGCATCGGCATTCTCTTTTGAATCTGTGGTTGTACTAATGATACAGTAATCAGAGGCTTCCATTTTCTACCTTTTCCATAAAATCTTCTACGCACAACGCAACCATGTTATACACATGTTCAAACCCTTCAAAGCCATCAAAGAAGTAAGGGTCAGGCACATCTTCTCCTTGAAAGTTTCCAAAGTCACCCATCAGATAAACATTGTCAAATCCAAAGGCTTCCAGATCGGTTTTGTTTTGTTTGTCCATGGCTACAACATACTCAAAGAGTGTAATATCCTCTTTTGTGATGGGCCGAGATTGTTGTTGACTAATGTCAATATTATACTGATCGGCGATCTTAATAGAGTGGTGGCAAGGTTCTTCACCTTTATGCCAGTTACTAGTTCCTGCCGAGTCTATGAGAAATTCAAGGTTCTTTTTGTTGACGATATGCTCTGCAACACCATGAGCAAGAGGACTGCGACAAATATTTCCCAAGCATACGAATAATATACGATTCATCATTTTCCTTTCATCATTTTTCTTTTATAACTATATTGTACAATAGCAAAAATATTAGGATGATTTTATGAGAAGAGTAATAACTTTATTGTTTATCATGACTTTAATGTTATCAGCCAAAGATTATACAAAAAATAGAGAAGTACGCTCTTTTATGAATATGCTTGTTAAAAAGTATGATTTTAAAAAATCGTATTTGAAAAAACTTTTTTCAAATGTGAAAGTGCAAAAAAAAGCACTGTGGGCATTTCTCCCTCCTAATCAGCGTCCCAGACTAAAAGATACACGTACCGAAGCTCAGATATCCAAAGCAAAAGAGTATCGTGATAAGTACGGTCCCTGGGAGAGATATTACAGGGTCACAGTGACATCAAAACGGGTGAAAGACGGGGTTGAATTTCTTAAAGCATATAAAACGACCTTTGCAAAGGTAGAAGCACAATATGGTGTACCCAAAGAGTATATTGCAGCGATCATAGGTGTGGAGACTGCCTATGGTGCCAATGTGGGAAAGTTTCCTGTATTTGATACTTTGACTACCTTAGCTTTTGAAAAAAACAGACGAAACAAATTTTTTAAAGATCAATTGAAACAATTTATGCGTTTGTCCCAAACTGAAAAATTCAATCCCAAGAATGTCTATGGCTCTTACGCAGGGGCTATAGGATTGGGGCAATTCATGCCCAGCAATTATGCAGCCTATGGGGTTGATTTTAACCGTGACGGCAGGATCACGCTTCAAAGAAAACAGGATGCTATCGCAAGTATTGCCAATTATTTTAAAAAAAACGGCTGGCGTTCAGGTGAACCTGTTGCAACAAGGGTTTCGTATGAGGGGAAGCGGTTCAGAAAATATAAAACAGGATACAAAACGAGCTATCAGCGTAAACAGCTTAAAGGAATAGCACCTAAAAAATACTGGGATTATAAGGGGAAGGTAAGTCTGATAAAACTCAATAAAAAGAGTCATGATGAGCTTTGGTACGGTGCAAAAAACTTTTATGTGATCACACGATATAATCACAGTGCCTATTATGCGATGTCTGTACACCAATTGGCAACAAAAATCGCAGCTAAGATGAAAGAGGAATAGTATGAAGATCAACGTAATCATTATCGATAAAAAAGGGAAAGATAATCTATATGCCGGTTTGATAGAGCATTATAAGAAGATAGCAAAACCTTTTGCAAAAGTCGAAGTCATCGAAGTTTTTGATAAAGATATAGCCAAAGCACAGGATATTTCACCTGAGGCTGCTCAAAAATCATACACAAGAGCATTAGAAAAATATTTGGATTCTGGTATAAATATAGCTTTAGATCCTTCTTCAAAAGAAGTAGATAGTCATGAATTTGCAAATTTGCTTAAGGATAGCGTTCAGGTTAATCTCTTTATTGGCGGTGCATACGGCTTTGAGAGGGATTTTTTGGCTAAATGTAATAATACAATATCATTTGGTAGAATAACGCTTTCACATAAACTTGTGAAAGTTGTTTTAATGGAACAGATATTTAGAGGTCTGACCATTAACAATAATCATCCATATCATAAATAGGAAAACCTTAAATGTTAACAGAAACAGAGTTAAATGACTTTCAAAACAAATTACTAGACAGAAGAGTACAGATAGAAAAAAACCTTAGAGGTACTACCCTTGAATTAGAAGGGATGAGAGAACTTGAATTGAATGATGAAGGTGATTATGCCGCTGCATCTGCAGAAACTATTATAGATAGTGCAATTTTGGTACAACAGCGTAAAGAATTAAACGAAATTGAACTTGCTTTAGATAAAATAAAAATAGGAACTTTCGGTATATGTGAAATGTGTGAAGAGCCTATAGGCAGACGACGTCTAGAAGTGAAGAACTTTGCACGTTTTTGTATCACATGTCGAGAGATCACTGAAAAAGAAGCCAAATAGATTTTCTATTTTAAAGCAACAGAATACGCGAATTCTCTGATGAAGGGAATTGAGTGTTTACGTAGAGATATGAAGCTTTACTCTATTTGGGTTGCTAACACAATAAGGGGATAAAATGAGACTTGCTCTGTATATTTTTGCTACTTTTGCACTGATGGTAATTATTGCTGCATTTACCTATACTGTTAACCCAGACCACTATACGATAGAGTTGATGGGGATTAATTTTAGTTTTCCAGTAGCTGTATGGATCGTTCTACCTATGCTACTTTTGCTCATCTTCACATTGGTGCATATGTTTTTTTATGGTTTAAAAAATTATTTTATACTTAAAAAATGGCAAAAAGATGCAAATACTTTAGAAGATGCACTCTATTGGTCATTGGTTAATGAACCAAAAGAACAAAAGTATGGGATAGATGCAGTAGGAAACTCTGCATCACTTTTAGGAAAAGCATCTCTCAATATTACTGACAATATGGAAGGATTAACGCCAAGACTTACACGTGTTGTTAACATCATACAGAAAATAAAAAATGGTGATTATATTGACCTTAAAGAAGAAAAAATGACTAAAGTCTTTAATGTAGGTAACCCAATTTTGACACAGAACAGACTGAACCGTCTAGAATCTGATGATAAATTCGTTGCAGATGTGTTGAAGTCTACTTCAGAATTCACTGAGATCGTAAAGGCAGAAGCACTTGAAACCTTTGCTCGTAAAGAGAATTTTGCAAAAGCCCAAAAATATGCGAAAGTTTTTGATATTAAAAGCTTTTTTACTATGCTTGAAAGAGTTACTGAAGAAGATAACCTAGAGCTTACTCCTGAGATACTTACAGATTTTGTAAAAGCACTTGATCTTAGCTGCCAAGACTTTATTAAAATTGTTTCAGTGACTAAAAAATATTTTAATCCGGAAGAAAACTTGACACTTTTCAGAAGCTATCAAATTGAAAACCCTAAGGCACAGAATGCCTATCTTTATCTTCTATTTGAATATGAGTTATTGGAACAAGTTGCAATCTATTTGAATGAACAAGAAGAAAATGAATTTATCAAGTTTAGAGCATTTTATCATTTAAAACAGGAAAACACCAAATATAAATTAGAAGAAATTATTGATATAGACTCCGTTTGTAATGAAACTAGACTTTAGTAAGACTCTTTATGCATTAGCCCCTCTTGCGGGCTTTACAGATCTCCCTTTTCGTTCCGTTGTTAAGAAATTTGGTGTTGACCTAACCATTTCAGAGATGATAAGCTCTAATGCATTGGTCCATAACTCTAAGAAGACCTATCGTATGCTGGAGAAAAGTCCTATAGAAGACCCATACGCTATCCAAATAGCGGGTTCTGATCTAGATGTCATTAAGCGTGCAGTGGAAATTATCAATGAAAGAGATGGTATTACTGCTATAGATTTAAATTGTGGCTGTCCTGCTCCAAAGGTAGTGAACAATCTTCAGGGGTCATCTTTGCTTACTGATCTGCCGCAAATGGCTAAGGTGATAGAAACGATCAAAAAATACTCCAACAAAGAATATACTTCAGTGAAGTTTCGTTTAGGCTTTAATGAAAAAAACCATGAAGAGATAGCACATATATGCCAAGAGTCTGGAGCAGACTACATCGCTGTACATGGAAGAACAAGAGCAGGCAGATACAAAGCGCCTGTAGATTATGATGCGATTGCAGAGGTAAAACAAGCCGTATCGATACCAGTCATTGCAAATGGTGATATAGACTCTCCTGCAAAAGCAAAATGGGTACTCGAACATACAGGTGCAGACGGTCTGATGATAGGACGTGCAGCGGTAGGTAAGCCATGGATATTTAAACAAATCAAAGAGGGCATGGAAGAACCAACCTCCGAACTCATAAAAGAAGTTGTTTTAGAACATTTTGATCAAATGATAAAACATTATGACAAGTATGGAGCGATCGTCTTTAGAAAAAACCTTCATTCATACTCTAAAGCCGGATATCAAGGGGCTTCTGTATTTAGAAATGATGTGAATCGAATAGAAGATCCAAAAGAAATGAGAGCAGTGATAGAAGCATTTTTCTCTCAGCCTCTTTTGCATGAAGTTTGATGCACATCAAATCTCTTAGAGATTCATTAGAGTATAATCTCTCAAAAATCAGGATTGTCTCATGACTTTTGTTCTCAT
>CAKZWP010000092.1:0-3059 GCA_937921845.1 uncultured Sulfurovum sp. | reverse complement strand
ATAGAAGTCATTAAAGTAACGATTATGACTCACAGACATAGGGAAAGTTGCATCTGCACCAAACTCTAAAAATTCCCAATAACGTTCTTCTTCTTTGTCATTGTCAATCTTGTTGACAACAAGTGCAAGTGGTTTACCCATTGCTTGAAGTTTGTAGAAGAGTTCTCTGTCTTCTTCTGACGGTAACGTCTTCCCGTCAACCATATAGATGATGATATCTGCCATATCTGCAGCCTTCAGTGCAAACTCAGCTACTTTGGAAAAGAGTTCCGTAGAGTAGTCTATCCCTCCTGTATCGATCACTTCAAAGTCACGGTTCCCCGAAATAGTTACGATACGTTTTTTGATATCTCTTGTGGTCCCTGAAACATCAGCAGTAATGGCATCTCTTTGTCTTGCTAAACGATTGAAAAGTGAACTCTTTCCTACGTTTGGTCGGCCTAATATGGCTACTTTTTTTAGTTCTTGCATAAATATAATCTTTCTTAATAATTGTTAGAATTATAGCATATTTTCTTCAGGCATCTGTTCCACATAAATAGATTGAGAAGGAAAGGCAAAACTAGACCCATTATCTTCAACGATTTTCATGATCTTCAGATGTATATCTTCACGTATATTCAAGTAGCGTTCCCAGTTGGGAGTACTGGTAAAAGTATAGATAAAGATATTCAGTGCAGAGTCTCCAAAAGATTCAAAATTGACCAGTAAAGTCTCTTTTTGAGAGATCTTTTCATGATTGTGTAACATATCTCTGATCTCTTGTACAATAGCATTCATTTGATCGGCAGTGGTACCATAAGTCACTCCTATACGCATTTTGATTCTACGTACACCTCTGCGAGAGAAGTTTTCTATAGGAGAATTAGAGACAATTTGGTTAGGAACAGTGATGAGTGATTTTTCAAATGAGCGTATTTTAGTTGTACGCATCCCTATGTCTTCCACGGTTCCTTCTACACCTCCCACTTTGATCCACTCACCAATACGGATAGATTTATCAGCAAGTAGGGCAAACGAACCAAACATATTTGAAGCTGTGTCTTTTGCAGCAAGTGCAAATGCAAGACCACCAAGTCCAAGAGAAGCGACAAGTGCAGTTACGTTAATACCCCATACTTGGAGCATTGCACCTAGTCCAACTGCACCTATAAGAACTTTCACTATTTTAACTATGAAATTTCCCATCTCTTTGGCAAGATCAGGATTAAATTTTTCTGTAGCATGGTGAAAGACACCCCGAAGTGCTTCTGTGAGTGAAATGATAGCCCAGAAGATGTCATATACAATAAGTGTATTGAGAAGATTTTTGATAAAATGGGTCTCTTTGAATATAAGTAAGAAAAAAAGATGCAGACCTACAATAATAAATGCAAAACGTATAGGTCCTTTCAGTGCAGAGATAATTTTATCATCATAATAATTATTTGTTAAGTGTGCAAGTTTGTGCATTGTCCCTATAAAAATATAAGTAAAAAATCTTCTCAAACCTAAAAAAAGTAAAAAAACCAGAATAGCAGCGATAAGATTGGCTAAAGGGATATCTAAAAAAGTATTTGCCAATATAGGATATTTTTCATAGACGGGTATCAGTAGTGTTTGTACGGTTTCTTCAAGATTCATCGATATATCATCGATCACATTTAATTCAAGCGTAGCATTTTGCTCAGTTGTATTCACTTCGTTTGTGGGCATTTTTATGGTATCCTTTACTTTTTATACACGTAATTATAGTAGAATTTGATATAAAGTGAGATAGAAAAGGAATGGATGTGCTAAGAAGAATTTTTATAATTAATAGTTTATTTTTACTTTTGGGAGGCTTTGCTTCAGCGAAAGTGACACAATTAAATTACGTAGGAACCTTTGGGATATTCGGTACAGTGGGGGGCATCAAAAACACACTGACACAGAATAAAAAAACCTATAAGATAGAAACAACAGTAATTGTAGAAGGACTGGCAAAAGTACTCATGCGTAACCCCACGGAACATTATGTTTCCAAAGGGCATATGGAAAATGGTCTGATGGTCAGCGACTCTTATAAGATGATAAGTAGCAAGAAAGATAAAAAAGTCAGCAAAGAGTATCATATCAATCATAAAGATAAATATGTGACAAAAAGATATAGAAAATGGCGTAAAGGAAAGTTAGTAGAAGACCGTACGGAAAAGCTTAAATTCTATGCAAAAGATGACCTGTTAACACTTTATTTTAACCTGGGTACTGCAGTAAAGAAAAAGGGTAAAAAATATCTGTTTCATGCTGTAGGTCTTGAAAAACAGGATGGTAAAGTGCAGATCACTGCACCTAACGATGTAAATGCAGCACCTTATATAAAAGATCTAGGTCCGGGTGCAAAGCTCTATGCAAAAGCGCTCATCCATCAAAAGAACTTCAGAAAGAAGAAAGGTGACATCTTGCTTGCTGTTGGAAAAGACGGATTTATATCTAAGTCTGTGATCAAAGATATACTTTTTTATGGTGATGCTAAGCTTACAAGAGTCAAATAGCAACAGCGTGTAAAACAAAGTCAATCACCTTTTTATCTGACATTTCACAAGGTTTTAACATCCCGCCTTTCATCGTGGGGTAATAGTTTCCACTGACGATGTCATTTCCGCCTAATTCTTCTGCATAGACTTTGAGAAGTCTAGCATCCAATAATGTCTCTTTTTTCAGTAAATATCGTTTACCAAGATAGTGTACATCATTGGCACCATTGGGGAGAGCTAGAAGTTTTGTATAAAATTCTGTATCATTCATAAACGTATTATGCTACACTTCCACAAAATTAGCAAATACGATTTTGTATAGGCAAAAAAATTCTTTAGAAAAAATTAGGATAATCTTTTGAAAAAAATGATTAAAAATATGGATAGAGGTATCCTTTTGATGTTGTTAGCTTCACTTAGCTTTGCTGCTATGGGAGGCTTTGCAAAAGTTGTCAGTCAAGTACTGCCTCCTGTTGAAGTTACATTTTTTAGAAATATCTTCGGTGTTATTCTTGTAGGATTTGCCATTTATAAAGTACCGTTGAAACAAACAGGCGGCAAACC
>CAKZWP010000091.1:0-2952 GCA_937921845.1 uncultured Sulfurovum sp. | reverse complement strand
GTGTCTTCACCAGGTAACCTTGTTGTTCTATCAGCACTTAGGAAACCATATCCCAGGCCCAAATAAAAACCTTTATCCTCAACTACAGGCTCTTCATATACTACTACCGGCTCAACCGGTGCTATATCTCCACCCGCTATTGCGAATGTACTCATTGCCATAACTGCTACTATTGAAAGATTAAACTTTTTCATTTGTTCTCCTTTTTTAGTTTAATAACAGTTTGTTATAACATAATATATTAATAATGTCAAGAGTATAAACAAAAAATTAATGATTTGTTAATATAAATAGACTAATTCTTATTTTAAAATATGACAAAATCCGGTGCAAATATAAAGAACATCACCCACAGTAAATAGATACCACCATTGATGATCGTACACCACATAAAGAACGATTCGAGTATCTGAATATCCATACTATTATCCTTTACTATAATTTTAAAACACCCGATAAATATTACTAATTCTACTTATGCTTTTGTTTATTTTTCTTATTGTGCTTATTGTAATGTTTATCTTTTTTTAACGCTTTCTTTTGTGCCTTATGGTAGTCTTTCTTAGATTTATGGTAATTTTTGTACTCTTTATCGCTTCGGTAATAACCATAATTTCCTACTTTTGCCGGATAACGATGTCCCTTATGATATCTGTGCCCACGATTATAATAATGTCCGTCTCCCAATCTTTTCCCATTGTAAATGTAATATCCATCACGGTAATCTCCACCATAATAATATCTGCCACCATAATAATAATATGGTTTATCATAATAACGAGGAGAATCATATACTCCCAGCACTGATCCTGCCAACGCACCAACCGCTACGCCCGCAGCAAAATCTTTTTCACTGGCAACACAGGTGTTAAAAAGTAATGCGGAAGAGAGTGCAGCTATAGCACCTATTGATTTCAATTTGTTTCTGACCATATTTAGATTCCTTTTAAATGATATGTATTTTTATACCATACAAATGTATGATAATCGTGTACTAAGTTCATTGATGATGCAGACAAACTACTCAGAGTTTGCCATGATCATCATTACCTTTTTAAATCCTATTTTTTAGGAAATATAAAAGTTAACATAAAACGAGCACCCCAGCCTTTTGGAGAACTCTCTGAACTCTCAGCAATGTAACTTACTCCTGCACCATAACTGATCATTTGATTGCCTATCTTTCCTACTTTAGTGACTGTTGCGTTGATAGGTACAAACCATTGTTCTTGTTTCCAATCATAGCTAGTTTCACTTGTAAGACTTGCAGTGACAGCTTGAGGCGTGACATAGGAGACAAAAGGCTGCATAAAGGATGTACTGATGTCTTCCAGCACTCTATCACTACCCCCTGTAGACCAAGTATGATTGGCAAGTCCTCCATAGGTCCAAGGGCCATTTTGTTTTAGTACAATAGCACTAGGACCTGCACCCCATTTGAGGGCACTGACATCTGAATCTGTCGGTATAAGAAATACCGCACCAGCACCCCATATCCACCCACTCTCAGTAGGTGCTCTAGGTGAAGCCCATGCACTTGCTATGATATCACCAAGCCCTTTTTGTGTACCCGCACCCGGGAAAATTCTAGCTTGAGAAACCAGTGGTACAATGGTACGTGTGATGAGGTTCCAATCATCATTAAGTTCGAAAGGAATAACAGGCTGGATATTCGTTGCCCATTTCTCACCATCATCATCCGGTCCTATATTTTGAAAATAATTTACCTGGATAGGTAAACTGATCATCGCAGCGACAGGATTTGCCAATTTCTTCGCAAGATCCGCTGACTGATCTGCCAAAACTGTTTGGCTTCCCATCAATACTATCAGGGTAGCCAATTTTAAATTTTTCATTTTATTTCCTTTTTAGTTGCCTCTTTAGCCTCTATCTACTTTTTTGCTGCTTTAACAAGTGGTGGATTGACCCATTTCCCTTCAAGCGCCTCTTTTTCCGGGCCATAAAGTCTCAACACGGCATAAAAAGGTCCATTAGGAGCAGGCAGCCAGTTCGATTCCAGTTCTTTACCCGGTGAATCTTTCTGGATATACAGTGTCAAAGAACCATCCTCTGCAAAAATAAATTGATCTTTCATAGGAGAGTTGAGCAGATACCTGTTCAAAGGATTGTCGATAAGTAACTGTGTTTTCCCATCATACATGGTGAGAGACCAGAATGCTTTGACAGGAGGCAGATCACCTTTTTTAAATGTAAGCGTATAGTTGTTCTTAGAAGCATCAAATGGAGCACCCTGTGCATCTACCAAATAGGTAGGATAGATAGCTTCATCACCTGAATTTCCATACAAGCCCTGATGTGCAGCAGCAGCACGCGGGAGAAACATGGTATCAAGTCCATAGTTCTCTTTGGCACTCTTGTTTAAAAATGTTCTTGTTCCAAAGATCTTGGCACTCCCCAGTGGATCATTTGAATATTTGGCAAGGAATGCTTCTATCTCAGAAAACCCTTCTTTTACACCTTCTTCGATGGCTTTTTGTATCTCAGGAGAGAATGTTTTGATATCAAATGTATCTTGCGTACCCAATCCGATATTTGCAAACCTTTTCATAAGGGCTTGTTCTTCTTGTGGCGTTTTAACAAGTGTCAGCATGAAATTCATGTAATTGAATGCTGCTGCAGTAAACTGTTCACCTTCTTTCCATTTTGGAAAATCAGTGGCAGTTGGGGAAGCAGGCGCTTTGCTCCCCAGATAGGCACTTAAGGGTTCAAGACGGTAAGCCTTTTGGATCGCTTTAACATTTTTCAAGTCATCAGGATTAAACAGCTGCGTACGAAATACGCCAAAAAGAAATTCCGTTTCACAAGAGATGACCTCTTTGATCCCCTTTGGTACCTTTCCCTTCCAGTCAGGTCCGGTTAAAAGGTATTTACCTGGAACATTCCCTTTTGCAACAGTACTGACATACGCGTAGTTATGTGTAAAGAGATCAA
>CAKZWP010000090.1:0-5824 GCA_937921845.1 uncultured Sulfurovum sp. | reverse complement strand
AGGTATCAAACCTATTCACTTTGACTTTCAACTTGAAGAAGCTGCAAATGATCTATCATTGCCTGTAGAACTTATTGAAGAGTTTGTACATGATTTTATAGAGCAAGGGCATATTGAGACTGAGAAGATGTTAAAAGCCTATGAAGAAGGTGATTTAGATGCTATTCAAAAGATAGGACATCTACTTAAAGGTGCATCAAGCAACCTTCGTATCAATGCTCTGTCTGATACGCTCTATAAGATACAATTTTGTGAAGACACTAGCACCTTAGAGCATTTGATAAAAGATTACTGGGGACACTTTTTGTCTTTCGAAATTCAAATAAATGCTCTAGCAAAATAAAAGGAAATAAACTATGACTATACGTAATAGACTTAAACTTATTGGTCTTGTACCAATTACCCTACTCATTCTACTATCAAGTTATTTCTTTGTAACTTCATATGTGAACTATGAAAAAGCAAATGCACTCAAAACAACATTGATCAACAATGGTGCTTTGGACAAAGCTCTTATCAATATAGGTAAAGAGAGTGGATTAACGGCTTTATACCTGGGAAGTGATAAAAAAGAGTATTCGGATGCACTTATTAAACAACGAGAGATGTTAGATGAATCTTTTGAAAACCTCAAATATGAAGTTATTACAGAAGATAAAGTTTATCTTCCTTTCTTAGTTGAGCTTTTAGAGGGGAAATCTGTAGCAGCATTCGACCCATATAAAAGACTTATTGCAAACATAGGTAAACTACCAGAAGCAAGAGAAAAGATAGACAGTGCAGATGTAGATTTTAAAGATACACTTTTTAAAACCTATAGAGATGGTTTATCTACTCCAACACTGGACAAGATTTTAACGCTTAAAACTTATGCACTTGATACAGAGATTTCATCACTTATCGGTACACTCATACAGCTTTATACTGCTAAAGAAAACAGTGGACTTGAAAGAGGATTTATTTCATATTATATGGCAAAGAGATCTTCTTTGGCATTTGAAGAGATTGCTTTATGGGATGAGTTTAAAACAAAAGCAAATATATTTGATATCAAACAAGTAACAAATCCTGTTTTACGCCAACAGCTTGAAAAAGTACTTTATAATGATAACGCTCAGGAAATTATGACTGAACTTGGTATGACATCATCTGCGATTCAAACAGATATCGATAATGGTGACTATGCAGAAGAGGTAATAGACTGGTTTGCACTACAAACACAAAAGATTTCATTACTTTCAAAAGCAGAACTGGTTGTTTCAAATGCTTTATGGAAAAAGAGTGACCTCTATCTTCAAAAACAACTCCTGCTTCTTGCTATTGCAGCAGCTATCTGGTTACTGAGTTTTATTTTGGCTTACCTTGGATACACAACTGCAAGAGATATTACAAGAAACATTAAAGAGCTTGAAGATGTACTAAACAAAGCGGTTGATGAGATGAAAGCCAGTGATCAATACCTTGCATCAGATTCTCATGCCATCGAAAATATTGACCTCGATACGCACGAAGGTACAAAAGAAGCCTATAAATTCCTAGAGGACCTTGTTGAGACAGCAAAAGATGATAAACTCATTGCACTCCAGGCCAATGAAGCAAAATCTCTTTTCCTTGCGAACATGTCACACGAGATTCGTACACCACTTAACGGTATTGTTGGATTTACAGAAATATTACGTAGTACAAACCTTACTGAAGAGCAAGATGAATTCCTTTCTATTATTGATAAAAGTTCTGAAAACCTTTTGAGTATTATCAACAACATTCTTGACCTTTCAAAAATTGAAAGTAATAAGATCGAGATTGAAAATGTTGTATTTGATGCGGCTGAAGAGTTTGAAAGTGCAGTTGAAACCTATGCCGTTGCTGCAACAGAGAAAAATATTGATATGAACTACTATATGGATCCAACGATTTCGGCAAAACTCAAAGGTGATCCTACGAAGATTAAAGAGATTGTTATTAACCTTCTCTCTAATGCCGTTAAATTTACAAGTTATGGTGGAGAGATCAACCTTGAGATCTTAAAGATAACAGATGAAAATGGTGAGAACAGAGTACAATTTACCGTTAGAGATAATGGTATCGGTATGACAAAAGACCAACAATCTCGTATTTTTGATGCATTCTCTCAAGCCGATGTATCAGTTACAAGAAAGTATGGTGGTACAGGTCTTGGTCTTACTATTTCTAGCCAGTTCGTTGAACTTATGGGTGGAAAACTCGAACTTGAAAGTGCTAAAGACCACGGTACATCATTCTTCTTCTCATTACCATTAGAAGAAGTGACGTCTACTGAAGTAAATTATGCACATGCCTTTGCTGACCTTACTATCGGTAAATATGAGCAAGATATTCCAACAAAACTAGACAACTATCTAGAAAAATACTTTGAATACTTTGGGCCAACGGTCAAACATTTCGAATCAATCGCTGAACTCAAAGAGCTTGACTATAATGATACTTGTAAAAACTACTGGATCGATATTGACAAAGCAAGACAAAATATGTTGGATGCTATCCATAATATGGATAAATCTAAACTCATTGTTATCGCAAATGTTACAAGCCGTAATAAAATTGAAGAGCTGGGTATTGATCAAAGTAATGTTATCTTTAAGCCGGTTACACTCAGTAAATTAAAAACTGTATTAAGCAATACAGCAAGTATAGCACCTCAACTTATTGAAGAAGCAGCAGCAACACAAGAGACTAAGTTTGATGCTAAAGTATTGGTAACAGAAGATAACATCATTAACCAGAAGCTTATTAAACGTATCCTTGAAGAGCATGGAATCACTGTTGATATCGCGAACAACGGTCTTGAATCATTTGAAAAACGTAGAAGTGGAAATTATGACCTACTCTTTATGGATATTCAAATGCCTGTTATGGATGGTATTGAAGCAACACATGAGATCCTTGACTATGAAGAAGATGAAGAGTTAGCGCATATACCTATCGTAGCCTTAACAGCTAATGCACTCAAAGGTGACAGAGAGAGATTCTTAAGTGAGGGTATGGATGAGTATATCACCAAACCTATTGAAACTACAGAATTACTTTATGTACTAAACAAGTTCTTATCGGACAAAGCAACTAGTAAAACTGTAGAACCTGTCAAAGCAGAAGAGAAAATTATTGAAGAACCTGAAGAGACTGTTGCTCCTGTAGCTGAGATCTCAGATGAAGCACTTGAGCTAAATATTGAAGAGCCTCTTCTAGACCTTATTGAGACACAGACAGACAAAAAGATTCTTATTGCTAAGAAATTTTTACTGGCTCGTAGAGTCTTAGGAAAAGTATTGGAAAATCTAGGTCATGACTATGATGCATTGGATGACATGAACATGCTAGAGAGTAAATTGGCATCGGGTGACTATGATATACTCTTTACTGACACAGACCTGGTTACAGAGAGTATCAGCCAGTCTAATGGAAATGTAGCTATAATTTCGTCAAGTAATACAAATGATCCTCAAGAAGTAACTGTACAAAAAGGTGAAACCATCTCAAAAACAGCTTCTAAAGAAGAGACAGAAAACATAATAACTAAGTATAGAGGATAATAAACATGGCATTAAAAGTACTTGTTGTTGATGATGATTTCATCAACAGAAAGCTAATACAGACTCTTTTAAAAAAGAATCCAAAAGTAACAGAAATCGTAGAAGCAGAAAATGGTTCTGATGCATTAGATAAAATGAAAAAAGATCCTAGTATCAATCTCATACTACTGGACATTATGATGCCAGTAGTAGATGGAATAGAGTTTCTTAAGATTTTTAGATCTGACATGTCCAATGCACATATACCTGTGATTGTGCTTTCTACAGATGATACACGTAAAACAGAAGTATTTGACAACGGTGCAAATGACTTCTTACGTAAACCTGTCATGCAAGATAAGCTATATGAAAAAATAGATCAGTGGACATCATAACAACTTAATGTTACACTCTTGACCTAGCTTTATAAGCTGGTCAAGATTTATAAAAAAATCCCCTTATTTTACAAATATTTCTTTCAATACTTCTTCAATATGAGAAACCCCAATAATTTCTACATTACTCTTTACTTCATCAGGGATATCATCTAAGTCACGCTCATAATTTTTCATCGGAATCAATGCTTTTTTAACTCCAGCTTTATATGCAGCGATCAACTTCTCCTTGAGACCACCTATAGGTAGTACTTTCCCTGTAAGTGTTACTTCACCCGTCATAGCAACTTTATTGTCTATCTTTTGTCCGCTTAAAATAGAAGCAATAGCACTCACCATAGCGATACCGGCACTTGGACCATCTTTAGGTGTTGCACCTTCAGGTACATGGATATGAAGGTCGTAACGCTTATACACTTCACTTGCATCTACCGTAATGCGTTCTTCCCTCTCTTTAGAACTGTGAGGAATGATGGATGGAGAGATAGTCAGATCTCCATTGTCTATAAGTATCTTCACAACAGAGTGTGCTATGCGTACAGACTCTTTCATCACATCACCTAAACTACCGGTAAGCTGTAATGCACCCTTTCCTTTGATCTTGATCGCTTCTATGGTTAAAACATCTCCACCGACCGCTGTCCAAGCCAATCCACTGACAACTCCGACTTGTGGCTTGCTGTCTACTAAAGAGATCTCAAATACTTTTTTATCTGTAAATTGCTCCAAATTCTTTCTTGATATCGTAATCGTATCTTTTGTCTTGTCTTCCAAAAGTTGTCTAGCACTTTTACGCATCAGTCCAGCTATTCTACGACGTAAATTTCGTACACCTGCTTCTCTGGTATATTCATCTATTAACATTTTAAGTGCTTTATCGGAAATAGAAAATTCTCTACGCTTGAGCGCATGCTTCTTAAGTTCCTGAGGTATGAGATAACGCTTTGCTATTTCAAACTTCTCTTTAGGTGTATAGGAGTTCAGTCCAATGAATTCCATCCTGTCTCGTAACGGAGCAGGTATACGCCCGACATCATTTGCTGTAGCGATAAAAATAGCTTTGCTCAAGTCAATATTGAAATTAAGATAATAGTCTCTATACTTACTGTTTTGCTCTGGGTCAAGTATCTCAAGCAGTGCAGCTGTAGGGTCACCTCTCATGCTGCGACCTACTTTGTCTATCTCATCCAGTACGATGACAGGGTCCATACTTTTGGCTTCGATCAGTCCTTGAACCAAACGTCCAGGCATTGCTCCCACATAAGTTCTTCTATGCCCTCTAAGCTCATTAACATCTTCAAGTCCACCCAGTGCCATACGCACAAGTGGTCTACCCAATGCAGTAGCAATAGAGTTTGCAAGTGAAGTTTTACCTACTCCCGGAGGTCCTGCAAAACAGAGTATCACACCACCCGTCTCTTTTTGTTTGATCCCCCTAAGCTGTGCCAGTTCACGTACAGAAAAAAACTCAACGATGCGCTCTTTAGGTTTTTCCAGTGAATAGTGATCTTTGTCAAGTTCAGACGAAACATCGTTCACACTTAGATTTTTCTTCGTTAACTTTCCAAATGGAAGTTCAAGTACCCATTCCAGATAACTTTGAAGTACATTGGCATCTGCAGAATCAGGATGCATACGGGCAAAACGGTCTAACTGTTTACTGATCTCCTTAAAAGCATCTTCTTGCATATGAGGTTTGAGTGCAGCTACTTTTTCTCTGAAATTGGCTATCTCCTCTTCTCTTTGCGTATCCATACCCAACTCTTCCTGTATCTCTTTGAGTTGTTCTTTAAGGAAATATTCTTTGTTGGTCTGTTCTATCTTCGTATGCACTTTTGTACGTATCTCACGCTGTACTTTTGCAGACTCTATCTCAGATGT
>CAKZWP010000089.1:0-4478 GCA_937921845.1 uncultured Sulfurovum sp. | reverse complement strand
GGGTTTGAAGAGTATATGCAGAGTATCACAAAAGATCTCCGATATGGTACATACTACTCACTTCTATACTACCTTGATTTAAATGACTTTAAAAATATCAATGACTCCTTAGGGCATAGTACTGGAGATATTGTACTCATTGATATATCCAGACGTTTGAGTAAAGCTTTAACTTTTTCTTGTGAGATCTGCCGACTGGGGGGTGATGAGTTTCTTGTTGTTATACCTTTTATCTCCACAAACCTTGACGTGATGAAAGAAAGAATGCACCATTTTGCTAAGAAGATAACAGATATATTTAAAGAACCACTGGTGATAAATAACTCCAGTCATCTCTTATCTGCAAGTGTGGGTATGGTTACAGTAGAACCAAATTTTAAAGATGTAGAGGAACTCATACGTCGAGCAGACATTGCCATGTACCAGGCGAAAGGATCGGGAGAAGTCACATCATATTATAATGCTAAACTCGATCAAGAACAACAAGAACAATTTGCACTTCAATCTGATCTCCATCATGCATTAAGAGAGAAAGAGTTCATACTTCTTCTTCAACCGATCGTTTCTATGTCAGATGATACAGTCATAGCAGCAGAAACACTTCTACGTTGGCAACATCCAACAAAAGGACTTCTCAGTCCGGATAAATTTATCCCGCTTCTCATTAAAAGTGGATTGCTTTGGGACACGACATGGTGGATTCTCGAGCAAACATGTATACAGATAAGCACATGGAAAAAACAGAACCGATGGAGTCTAGAATATGTATCGATCAATATCAATGTACTACAGCTTCTGGAAGATAATTTTGCTCCACGCTACCTTAGTATGATAGAACGTCATGGGTTAAACTGTTCAGATATTACCTTAGAGATCACAGAACAAACATTGGTAGAAAACTTTAAGAGTACGAGAAAAGTCATCTCTACTTTACAACAGTACGGGGTACGATTTGCTATAGATGACTTCGGTATAGGATATTCTTCACTTTCATATATTCAAAACCTCTCTCTAGATGCGATCAAAATAGATAAATCATTTGTCCTCAATATAGAAAATAAAGTTTCAGATATTTCACTCATTAAAACTATATTTCATATTGCGGAACAATTCAATTATACACTGGTTATAGAGGGAATTGAAAATGAAAAACAAAAAGAGATCCTCTTTAACCTTGATAACAATCTTGTCTACCAGGGTTTCCATTTTTCTAAACCCATTCCAAAAGAAGAGTTTAGTATCAAATATTTATATAATAAAAATACCATTACTTCATAATTAAGCTAAACACGCTTTAGCATATTGAGTATCCTTATTCTGTAGAGAAGACACAAATGTTATTTTGATGAAGTTGTATTAGAGGGATAATCTGTCCTCTTTTTTAAATCATATATTCCAATTCATAATGTCTATGACTCTCATAAATACCTAGTATCCTCACATCTTCTGCAAAAAATGCTACTTCTTTTAAAGCGAGTCTCATAATCTCAGAATCGATATGCCCATCAATATCGATATGAAATTGACTCCCTGGAAGCATTTGGGTTCCCATATAACTCTCTATCTTTAAAAGGTTAATGCCATTACTTGCAAAACCGCCAAGTACTTTATAGAGGGCTGCAGGTATATTTTTTACCTGAAATACCAATGAAGTAATGTATCTTTTAGATGGCTCATAAGGAGGCACATTTTTTTCTCTTGAAAGTATGAAAAACCGTGTAGTATTTCCATGTTTATCTTCAAAGTTTTCTTTTAATATCTGTAACCCGTAAATATCAGCTGCAAGTCTTGAAGCGATAGCCGCTCTTTGTCTGTCTTTTAATGCAACCAACTCCTTAGCTGCACCCGCAGTATCAAGCTTTGCCTCTGCCTTCAAATCTAAGGCTAATATATTGTTATGACACTGTGCCAATGCCTGAGGATGGGAAGCAACATATTTCAAATCTTCCAATTTTACATCTGGCAGGGCAAGTAAACAATGTACTATAGGTTCAAAATGCTCAGCGATGACATGCAGTGCCATTTTAGGAATGAGTCTATAGATCTCTTCTACTCTTCCTGCTGTGGAGTTTTCCAAAGGAATCATAGCCAGATCTGCATCTCCCCGTTCTACCATCCACATCGCTTCTTGAAAAGTATCACAAGCTATTGTCTCATATGTCTCATAAGCATTTCTACAAGCTTGTTCCGAGTATGCACCCTGAACACCTTGATATGCTATTGTTTTATGCATCTCAACACCCCTATTCTGTAGCTACAAACTCTACATCTAATTCATAAGCTCTGTTTCCCTTATGCTGGCCAAAACCTATAGTTTTTAGCTGCTCTAAGTAAGCTATGAGACCTGAGTTAAATGCTTCATTTCCTGATGCAGTGATAACTCTAAACTTAAACGATCCACTGGGTTCTACCTTTATCCATACTTTTGCCTTCTCTCCTGCATATTCGCTTTGTGCAGGCCAACCCTTAAGTTTCTCTTCTATCTTGGCTAAATAGGCATTTTCTATACCAGAATCACTCTTTTTTTGTATCTTTAAGGCATTTGATACCAATTCACTGGCACTTGGTTTATCTATCACTTTAATTATATCACTTTTTTTAGGCTTGACAGGTGTTTTCGTCACTTTGATAGGCTTAGGCTTTTCTACTTTTTTGGTGGAAGATATATTGGCAAACAGATCTTTTGGTTTATTGACTTTTTTAGGTTTCGTAGTGTTCAGGTCTTTAGTCTTCTTAATTTTCTTAGGTTTTTTAACTACTTTCTCTTTAATGACTTTTTTCTTGACCACTTTCTTTTTGACAGTTTTTTTAGGTTTTGGTTTTGGCTTAGGTTTGGCTTTTACAACTTTTTTAGGCTGTTTTTTGGTCTCTTTTTTAGGTTGTGGTTTAGGTGTACTCATAGAGATACGTATACGCTCTTCATTTTTTTTAACATAATGCACAGGTTTTTTCTCATCACGTGAATTAAAATAGAAAAGCAGTATACCGATGACAGTAATGTAAATACCAAAAGCCAACAATCCGGAGATAAGCGTAGAAGACTTTTTAATCATAATGTTATAAGTGAGACCTTCTCAAAACCTGCTGCTTTGACACTTTTAAGAAGATACATAACATTTTTATATCTTAAGGTCTCATCCGCACGTATATAGACTTCAGAGTTTTTATCAAACTTAACCGATTGATTCACAAAATCATCTGCAAATGTATCTAGTGCATAAGTATCTTTACCCAAATAAATCTTTTGATCTTTATCCATACGGATAGTAAGTGTTTTGGGTTTAACTACTTTTACTGTTTTTGAACCCTGTGGTAAAGCTATCTGTTCTTGAAAGGTAATAGTAGGAGCTGTGACCATAAGAATGGCCATCAATACCAACATAACATCCACAAGAGGCGTAATGTTCAAGTCTGGACTATCATCCCAACTAAACATGATTAGTCCTCGTTAACCTGAGATAAAATCACTTCTGATTGAGAAGAGAGCAGTGAACTCAACTCATAAGCCTTACGTTTGAGTATCAAATGAAATGAATAAGCAAATATAGCCACAGCTATACCTGCAGCTGTAGCTATAAGTGCTTCAGATATTGCCGGTGCAACAACACTCAAAGAAGCACTCGATTGTGCTCCTAATTTAGTGAACGTTTCAAGAATCCCTACAACCGTACCAAAAAGACCGATAAACGGAGAAGTAGAAGCGATGATAGAGAGCCAGGTAAGTCCTTTAGTAGAAACACGTATCGCATCAGAAGATGCAGCTTGGAGTATCGCTTTATTTGGTGTATTAACACGAGACAGATAAGTAAAAATAAGTGAATTACTAGCCACTGATTTTGACTGGCCTGTGTAGAGTGCTTTAAGTGATTTACCTTCAGAGGCAATACGCGCATTTAAGATATAAAATCTATCCAAAAATACCCAAAATGTAGCAATAAAATAAACTGAGAGTAAAAGCAGTACAAATATAGTTATTGCACTGCTTTCAAAGAAATAAGTAGCAAGAGAGCCCAAACTAGAAAGACTTTCCGATTTGCTCAACTTTGCTTACCGCTGCTGCGATAGCTGTGTTAGAAGATTCAGTACTCTTGAGTAACTCTTTTGCTGCTTCAAGTGCTTTTGCAAGATCACTATCATCACCAGAAAGAGCAACTGCACCATCTACGATACACGTTGTTTTCTCTTCATCAACTTTTACATATCCAGAGTTAATAGCTACTGCTACTTCACTTCCGTCTACTTTATCGATCACAATTACACCTGTGTCAAGTAACGATACCAAAGTAGCGTGATTGGCTAAAACACCAAACTCACCCTCTGACCCTGGTAGTGTTACTTGTTTTACTTCAGCGTCAAAAATCACACCGTTTGGTGTGACTATTTCTAGCTTCATAAGTTCCATAATTATCCTTTATAAGACAAGAACTAAGATTACTTAGCGTTAATCTTATCGTTTTTAGCAATAGCTTCAGCCATGT
>CAKZWP010000088.1:0-4232 GCA_937921845.1 uncultured Sulfurovum sp. | reverse complement strand
TCAGTAATAATGCGATCCAAGCAGTAGGTGAGATCGATGCATGGGGACTTTATGTTAAACCTATGTACCCAGTAACACCTGCGTTTGATATTTATGCACTTCTTGGATATGCAACAACTGACTACTCTATTAAAAATGGAGAATCTGGTGATCTTGATGGATTCTCTTGGGGAGTTGGTGCATCATATGAATTCAACAATAACATTGCTGTTTATGTAGACTATACATTATTATATGATGATGATACTACTAACTCACAAGGTTGGAGAGTTGATGAAGAGGTTGATGTATGGACTTTTGGTGTTTCTTACCGATTTTAGACATCTTTTCTACTAAGTCTTAGGGCTTGGTGGAAATGTAAAAGTTAATATCCTCTGCACTGATCTTCATATCGGTGCAGTCACTCTTGTCATAGATACTTGAGCAAAACTCTACGAAATATCCCAACTGCTTTTAACGTTCTGCTTGTAGGTTATGGTTATTCAGAAGGTGCCATGCCAGACAATCTATCTCTTGGATAAGATAATCCAAATTTAAATATAAACAGTATTCCACTCTGCATGGTAGATCACAACAAAATGGCAGTGATGTTAGGCGAGATGTACGTGGAATGGGAGATACCAAAGCAAGATTATCTTTCAATTTACTTGGTGCTACAGCACTTTCAGTTCAAGAATTTACGTCATATCAAACAGATACCATAAGACCCTTATGCCATACTAAGTCCTATTAACTTGATTGATACAGTTAATAAGCATATACAAAAGTCTCTTGGAGATAAAAGTTTCACTTCTCATAGCTTCAGTCAGGGATTGATTACAGACTATGCTTCCAAAGGGGTAAATACAAGGATAATTCAAGAGTTTATAGGACATAGTGATACTAAAACCACTATGCGCTATATCCGACCTACAGAAAATGATATCAAAAAGACATTGGTACGCTAAATAAAAAACCTTATAAAGTTATATATTTTATAAGGTTTTCTCTTCACACTAGTTTCACACTTCTATTTTATACTTCATCTGAATTTGGATAAAGCGTTTCTGATTTGAATATCAGATAAGCATTACAAAAAAATAAAAGGATTTATAATGAAAAAATTAACAACAATCTTACTTCTAACAATCGGTTTAGCTTCAAGCGCTATGGCACATCATCCTGCACCAGTAGATCAAGCTGGCTCAGGAATACCAGATACTTCTGGACACTGGGATGCACTGCTTGGTGGAATGTAACATAGACTAGTTCATTATATTAATATATTTTGGATAAAAAAAAGCAAGGCGTATCCTAAAGCTAGGGTATGCCTTTTTTATTTTCTCTTAGTCTACATAAATATATAACTTCACACTTTTGACTTTTAGAGTTTGCAGCTCATTTAATCTCGCACCCGTGTAATACAAAAAGACAAAAGTTCTTAGTAGGTTCTTTTTTGTATTTCGTCTTACGATCCTCTCTACCTCTAGTGTAAATCATTAGTTTTTTAAACTCTTTTGAGCTAATTACTCTCTTAACTCACTAAATCTTTTGAGTAAATACTCCAATTCAACTCTTTTTTCTGCTTTTGCATCTACTTTTTCTTCTAAAAAGTCAACAACCTTTCTTTGTAGTTTAACTCTTTCAAGTCTATTGATGTTGGTTATCCCACCAGGATTGAGTACATTTACTTCGAGTATTTTATCACCTATCATGTCTAGGCCGACAAAATATAAACCATCAGAAACAAGTTTAGTTCCTACTTTTTTACACACACGTTTCTGACTTTCAGTCATGGTATACTTGTGTGCTGTGCCACCAGTTTGGATGTTCGCACGTACTTCTCCGACAGCAGGTTTTCTATTGTATGATCCTATAAATTTTCCATTGAGCATGAGTACTCTTACATCGCCTTCTTCTGCACCTTCTATATACTCTTGAAGAATGACATAGTTATCTCCTGTTTCATCAATGTAGAAGTCAAGTAGTGAGTTGATGTTTGAACGTGCATTTTTTTCAAGGACGATTACACCTCTACCACCTGAACCATCAAGAGGTTTTAGTATCATTTTTTCATGCTCTGATTCATCAATAGTTCTATTGATGAACTTTTTACTTCCTGATACATGAGTGATAGGCAAGTAGGTATTGTGAGGGTCATGAAATGTTGTTGTATAAAGTTTGTTGTTTGCTTTTCTAATACCATCTACATCGTTTATCATCACCACTTCATCTTTGATCGCATCGAGAAAATTTAAGACCAAAGGATTGATGGGAGGATCTTTACGGATCATAATACAGTCAAAAGCATGTAGTGCAGTCATCTTCTTATCAAAGGTCACTTTTTTGTAAAAACTTGAAATGTTTTCTGGGATTTTATCCATAGGTTCAATCGTTTCTATGTGACCATGCACGATGTTATTTCGTACAGTTAAGTTATTTGTGTAGAGAATAGAAACTTTATGTTGTCTAATTAAACACTCTCTAATAATCGTCAATGTTGAACTATCGGTAGGTACAATCGTACTCCAATCAGCAATAATAAAACCTATATGCATTTGAGTTCCTTAGTTAAAGTCATATATAGAATTATATCTTATATTTGCGTGAAATAAGTATTAAAAAAAGGTAAAATTTATTTGAGATTTAAAAAAGATTATGAAGGTATGAAAACCTTATAAAATATATAATTTTATAAGGTTTTCTTTTTTTGTATTAGGCCCAAATGGGAAAAGTTTTAGAATTGATATGTAGATAACCATAGACAAAGTATTGTTAGGGTGGAAATATATTTTCTATTCTCTGTTGTTTGAAGGTATATAGTGAGTTGAAGAGATTGTGGTACCGCAGGTCGGATTCGAACCGACACGCCCTAAAGCAGAAGATTTTGAGTCTACCAAGTCTACCAGTTCCATCACTGCGGCATACATAATAAAATGTAGATGGGATTTTACATAGTATGTGCTTAAAGAAGGGTTAGTACATTACGAATAGAATTGCATTAAATATGTATAAATAGTCTGATTAGCTATTATATTTATATTAACTGGCTAAAATGGATTTTAAAGCAACTTTTTGAGGTAGGTATTGATGAAAAAAGTATTAGTAATTGGCGGGGGGTATGGTGGTTTGCGTGCTATAGAAACGTTATCTAAATATCAGGATGTCTCTATTACACTGATCGATCAAAATCCCTATCACTACTTACAAACTGAGGCTTATGGCTATATCGCAGGTCAATTTGATGTGCATGATGTTGCAATCGATCTGAAGAATTGGTGTGAAGGATTTAAAAACAAAGTAGAGTTCATTCATGAAGAGGCTACTTCTATAAACTTTGAGCAGAAGAACGTGCATCTTAATAGGGAAGATCTGTTTTATGATTATCTCATCATTGCTACAGGTGCAAAAACAAACTTTTTTTCATTTATCGAGGGCCTAAGAGAGAACAGCTATGGTGTGAAAAATTTGGAAAGAGCACACAATTTCAGAATGGAATTTGAAAACCTTATCTATAAAAAACTGCAACTTGAAGAGTGTTCTAACGAAGGTGAAGTTAACATTGCTGTCGGAGGAGCAGGGCTGAGCGGTGTAGAAGTGGCTGCAGAAATGGCTTATGTCCTGGATAACTACAGTAAAACGATCGGAGATACAGCAAAAGAGATACATATCTATCTTATAGATGCAAACGATACTATTCTTCCGGGCATGGGACAATACAGCATTGACAATACCAAGAAAAGGTTGGAAGCATTGGGTGTCAAGATCCTCACAGGTGCTTTCATCAACAATGTTGACGCATCATACATACATTTTAAAAATGGTGAAAAATTACCCTATAGTTTTATGATCTTCACAGGAGGAATCAAAGCAGCAGCACTGAACGATACCATAGAAAATGAGAAAAACAGTATCAATCAACTCATTGCTACCCCCGAGCTCAATGTTCAAGGTCAAAAAGATGTATTTGCCATAGGTGATTGTGTTGAGATTAAAGATAGCAAAGGCAATGTGTTGCCTCCAACAGCCCAAATCGCTGAAAAAAGTGCAGAATATGTGGCTAAAACCATCCGACATAGAATAGATGGCGTTGAATCTCAAGCATTTGATGCTGATGTTGAGGGTATATTTATCGCATTGGGTGGAAAATATGCAGTAGGTGAAATGTTTAACTATATTAAAGTGAAAGGGTATACTGCCTATTTGCTTAAAAAAGCAATCACATATGCGTATTATCTGGGACTACGTTTGCG
>CAKZWP010000087.1:0-20716 GCA_937921845.1 uncultured Sulfurovum sp. | reverse complement strand
TCTCTGGGTGTATGCCTGTGTTATCAAATATGCTTTTGCCTTCACGTATACGTATAAAGCCTGCTGCTTGTTCATAGGCTTTAGCACCTAGACCCTTTACTTTAAGTAGTGCCTTTTTAGAGTCAAATGTACCTTCACTCTGGCGATATTTTACGATATTATCTGCTACTTTCGGTCCTACACCTGCCACATAAGACAAGAGTGAAGCTGATGCAGAGTTCACATCTACCCCTACAGCATTCACCAGACTCTCCACACCTTCATGGAGTTTACGCTCTAACAACTTTTGGTCTACATCATGCTGATACTGCCCTATACCTAAACTCTTAGGGTCTATCTTAACCAACGTAGCCATAGGATCACGTAAACGTCCTGCTATAGAGATGGCACCACGTATCGTGACATCTAAATGAGGGTACTCCTTAGATGCAATGTCTGAAGCTGAATAAACTGAAGCCCCTGCTTCTGATACTACTGTGTAGGGTAAGGACAGTCCATCATTGTTTAGTTTGGCAAAAAAGGCTTGTGTTTCATTGGAGGCTGTACCATTACCTATGGCTACACCTTGAATGTTATATTTCTTTACTAGCTTCGCTACTACATCACGTGACTTTTCATACTCATCACGTGGTGGCACTGGGTAAATGACCGCGTGATCCAGGTAAGTACCATTTTCATCTATGACTGCTAGTTTACACCCTGTACGGTATGCGGGGTCTGCACCAAGGAGTACTTTACCAGTAACGGGTGGGCTCATGAAAAGTTGCGTCATGTTTTTACCAAATACCCCTATGGCTGCCATATCTGCACGCTCTTTCAGTAAAGAAGCGACCTCACGCTCTATGGATGGGTAGAGCAAACGCTTGAAGCCATCTTTGTAGGCATCAAAAAGGTAAGCCTTAGAACTTCCCATCCACTCTTTGAGTTTGTAACGCCCCAGTGTCTCCAAGTACCTGTCACTGTCTATGGTGAGTTTGACACTGAGTTCTTTCTCTTTTTCTCCACGTCTGATGGCTAGGTAACGATGTGAAGGTATAAAAGCTACCTTTTCACTATGGGCTTTATAGTTTTTGAAACTTCCATTCTCTTGAAATGTTTTTGTCCCCTTCACCTCTATAAGTCCATGACGTTGTACCATATCACGAAGTACTTCACGCTCTTTGGGCTGTTCTGCATAGCGTTCAGCTATGATGTCTTGAGCCCCTTTAAGTGCTTGTGCTACATCTTTGACTTCACCTTTTACAAAACGTTTTGCCTCAGCTATAAACGCCTCTTTAGTGAGCTTTGCAGACTGTAAGGTATTGGCTAAAGGTTGTAGACCTTGTTTTATGGCTGTTGACGCTCGTGTATTTTTCTTCTCTTTGTAAGGTCTGTAGATGTCCTCTAGCGCTGTCATTGTTTCGGCAGACTCAATGGCACTTTTTAACCCTGCATTCAACAGTTCACGTTCAGTAAGAATTTTGAGTATCTCCTCTTTACGTTCCAGTAGACGTTTGGCTGACAAATACACATCATGAAAAAGACGCAGTTGTTCATCATCAGCCCCACCGGTAAGCTCTTTACGGTAACGCGCAATGAAAGGTATGGTATCACCTTTATCAAGCAGGGTTAAAATATTTTTGATTTGTTCTTTGTCTAGTGTGGTCTTACTGGTTAGTAGTGTTGTGAGGTTTTGCATCTAATCGTTCCTTTGAAGGCACGATTATAGCAAAATTAGTTATTTCTTTTTATCTATATTCTCCACTACTTTATCTATCTCACCTAAAAATCCTTCTATCTTCTTGCCTAAGTCTTCAACAAAGTTTTTAGTTTTTTCCAGATCAATATTAATATTTTCTTTGTCTATCTTTATCCCTACATCTTCAGCCATATCAACTTTACCCTCAGAGATATCTTTTTGAATATTTTGAGCTGTATCTTCAAATGTTTGCTTTAATGTATTAAAAAAGTTTTTTGTTTGATTGAGATCTATGTTGATTTTATTGTTGCTAATGTCTATGCCAAGTTTTGAGGAGAGGTCTTTGTCTTGTTCTGCCATAGTAGCTCCTTTAGTTAACTGGAACTATTATAACAAAAAAGAGAAAAGATTATAAAAAAGCGAGCAGAGAAGCCGTCACTGCGACATTGAGAGACTCAACACCGCGTTGCATAGGTATGGCTATACTTTTATCACAGAGGTCTTCTACGCTCTTGCTGACACCTTCACTTTCATTACCTAGAACAAAGATACTCTTATGACCATAGCTTTGCTCTTTATAGCTGTTTGAAGCGTGTGATGAAAGTGTATAAAGGTTTGCACCGTCGTTTTGAAAAGACTTGAGTGTCTTTGCAAGATTGGTCGTTTTAATTATAGGCATTTTAAAAAGTGTACCTGCACTGGCTTTGATGACCAGTGGAGATATCTGGGCTGCACCTTTGGTTGGAAGTAAAATGGCATCAATGTTACCTGCTGCACAGGAACGGATGATCATCCCTAAGTTCTGAGGGTTCGTTACACCATCAAGTGCGATGATACGATACGCTTTGTGTGCATCCACAAAACTCTCTTCATCACCAAAATGTTCAAGTACAATGTCAAGAGCTACACCTTGGTCCTGTTTGGCATTTTTAGAGATACGTGAGAGGGATTGTTTATCATGGTAGGCTATGTCAATTTCTCTTTTTTTAGCAATGTGTTTCATCTGTTCAAGAACATTGGCATCTTTGTTTGATTTGGAGAAATGAAGTTTATGTATAGTAACAGCTTCATCTTCAAGTGCTTCCATTACGGCATTACGTCCGTAGATGGTAAGTACTTTATCGAAGAAAGCTTTTTTAGCTAGATACTCAGGTGTATCATTTTTATGTCTGTTTGGCACTTACTGTTCGCCGTTCCACGCTATCTTTGGTTTTCCACCCTCGTCAAACTCAACTGCAGGCATACCCATGATGTTAAACCCGGCATCCACATAATGGATCTCACCAGTTACACCTGAACTGAGGTCTGAAAGTAGATACATACCAGAGTTTCCTACTTGGTTGATCGTTACATTCTCTTTCATAGGAGAGTGTGCTGCATTCCATTTAAGCATGAAAGAAAAATCACCGATCCCTGCAGCAGCAAGAGTCTTGATAGGCCCCGCAGAGATGGCATTTACACGAATACCGTCTTTACCAAGATCTTCTGCAAGATACTTCGTTGTCATCTCTAAAGCTGCCTTAGCCACACCCATAAGGTTATAGTTAGGAATGTATTTAACACCACCATAGTAGCTTAGCGTCAATACTGAAGATGAGCTGGAAAGGATAGGCTTTAACTCACGTACAATTTCGATAAGTGAATAGACAGATATGTCCATAGCTATATCAAATGCTTCTTTGGAAATATCATAAAAACGACCACTCAAACCTTCTTTAGGTGCAAATGCAATAGAGTGTACGATGAAATCTATCTCTCCCATGTCTTTTTCGAGAGATTCTTTAAGTGCTTTGATCTCTTCTGGCTTACTTACATCACAAGGATAAAGTCTTGCTCCACAATCTAAATCTTCTGCGATAGGAGCTAGTTTTTGCTCAAATCTTTCATTTAAAAATGTAATGGCCATCTCTGCACCCTGCTCTTGACAAGCTTTTGCGATACCGTATGCGATAGACTTTTTGTTGGCGATGCCTAAAATGACACCTTTTTTGCCCTTCATTATCATGTATGTGCTCCCTAGGAATTAATTCGGTAATTTTACCATTATTGCGTTAAAATGTAAATCTATTCTCTAACAAATCAAGGCAATACATGAAAAAAATACTTATTATTAGTACAGGTGGCACATTTAATAAGATTTATGACCCAATAAAGGGTGAATTTATAATAGATTCTGAATCACATGCCTTAGAAAATATAGCATCCAAATGGCTTTGTGAGTTTAAAATTATAAATATCATAGCTAAAGACAGTCTTGAAATGACCAATCACGACAGGCTTGAACTGTTGGCCACTATCAGTCACTCTGAGTATCATCATATACTCATCGTACACGGGACAGATACGATGGATGTAACAGCTGAATATCTCGAAGATGCAGATTTGGAAAAGTGTATTGTACTCACAGGCGCTATGGTTCCATACAGTGTAGATCCTATAGAAGCTACTGCAAATCTATGTTCAGCCTATGGGTATATGAATGCCTTGGGGAAAGAAGGGATTTTTATCGCTATGAATGGTGTAATGGGCTCTTATGACAAAGTAAAGAAAGACAGGATCAAAGGAAAATTTATAACACTTTAATGATATCATCATCTTCATGCTTTTACGAAAAAAGATGTTTAACCTTCATTAAATTTAAACTGCTATGATTAAATAAAAATCATAAGGTTCACATTTTATGAAAAAAGATCTTGATATATATTCACTATTACGCAGCATACATATTTTACTCGTTATACTGATCAGTTTGTTTGCACTTTTTTTATTTCTACCAAGAATTGAAAATATATGGGCATCTATGCGGGCAGAATCAAGACCTATTACTGCAAGAGGAGAACTCTCACTTACAGAAAAAACCAATATCGACATCTTTCAACAGACCAGTCCATCGGTAGTTTACATTACAACTCTTGCGGATACTCTCAATCTTTGGACACGTGACATTACCCGTATGCCTCAAGGTACAGGGTCAGGTTTTATATGGGACAAACAAGGACATATCATTACCAATTATCATGTATTACAAGGGGTTTCTGCTGTAAAAATACGGCTAAGTGACCAACGTACTTTTAATGCCACGTTCATTGGAGCAAGTCCAGATCATGATTTAGCTGTTTTACGTATACCTATAACGATCAATATGCCAAAACCTCTTACTATTGGTACAAGTCATGACTTACAGGTGGGACAGATCACTTATGCTATAGGAAATCCATTTGGACTTGATCAGACACTCACCACAGGTGTAGTGTCTGCCTTAAATCGTAGTCTACCCAATAATAACGGTTCCTATATAGAGGGTCTTATTCAAACTGATGCAGCCATTAATCCAGGAAATTCAGGAGGTCCACTACTTGATAGTACTGGAAGGTTGATTGGTATCAATACTGCGATCTACAGTCCTTCAGGTACATATGCAGGTATTGGTTTTGCTGTACCTGTTGATACTGTTAATCGCATCGTCCCACAAATCATTAAAAAGGGTCACTACCAAAGACCAAAACTAGGTATCACGATTAATGAAAGCCTAAATAAGGATATTACCAAAGAGCTAGGCATCTTTGGTGTTGTTGTCATAGAGGTTCAACCAAATTCAGCTGCAAATAAATCAGGCCTTAATGGGGTCACTATACAAAACAATGTTGTCATGCCTGGAGATGTTATCGTCAGTATTGATCAACATAAGATAGAGAGTACTAAAATGCTTCTCTCTACGCTAGAAAAATATAATATTGGTGACACAGTAGAAGTAAAGTTTTTTAGAAACAATCAAGTAAAAGAGGTATCTCTTACATTAGAATAAAGATTTTTGTTAATTATGGTTATCTACCGTCGGAGGTATGATCTCTCCTGAAGCTTGCATGCTTAACGCTTCAGGATACTTTTTGTAGTGTTTTCGTACTGCTTTGGCTAAAGCCTTTTTAGTGTTCTCTTCTACCGGTGTTGGCATCTCATTTGGTAATGCTTTGAGCAATGCCTTTACCAAGATATCTTGAGGTTGAGGCATTTTTTCTACCCATGTAGCCAAAATATCTCTGTTAACATGCGAAGGGATGGAACCCATGATACCTACATCATTCTGGTCATGTACAAGCAGGCCTGATGTTGTACCTCTGTCCAGCGTAAGTACCTGGAAAAGATAGAGTGTATGGTACGCCAGCTGTTCTTCTTTATCTTCTTGCGTAAATGTAGGATATGCAGCCAGTTTATCAGAAACAATAGCGATATATGTGTCTATCACCCTTTCACCTACTTCCAATACAAACGCTTTATCTTCTTCAAAATTCCCGCTATTGTAACCTTCAAGATAATAATGGCTTACACCACGATGTCTCCCCAGTACCGGAATATTAAAATATCTGTCACCCTGCGCAGCACCCTCTTCATAAAGTTCACCTGTGACTTTTTCGAGTATTTCAGAAAAACGCTTTTTATCCGCATCCGATTCACCTATGATCGAAGGATTCAGATCTGCCATCACACGCCAATACCCTTCTCCATCTCTCATCTGTGTCCAAGAGATGTGCATATGCATAGAAGGTACATGCGGATTACGAGGGTGTATGATAGTAGAAATAGCCGTAGCTGAACCTAACTTTTTACTCTTGTCATCATCATAATGTACTTGGGAGACATTGACTGATCCTCTGTCAAATACAACAGAGTCTCTGGCTTCATAACGCACACCACCACCATGTTTACCCCCGTCACGTCCCCATGAAACAGCTTCACAAGACTTCCCTTCTCCAAGTTTTAAGGCAAGAAAATTTAGCTTTGATACGAAATAAGCCTGCAGTCCGCTTACAAGAATATTGGCTTCTTTTGCCTGTGGCGATTTTGCGGGGATTATCATAGTATATAACCTTTGTTTTTATGAAATTATATCATAGTAATTTTTATTTCATTTTGCTACAATAAGCCTATAAAATTATACATAAAAGAGGAATAATGAGACCACATTTGATAATAGCTACACTTCTTGCATTAGGTTTTTCAGGATGTACAAGCTCAATGAACGTATTTTCAGAGCCTACTCAGACGACTCAAACAGTTGCAACACAAGAATCCTATGAAGCGCCAAGCAGTCAAAAAAATGAAGCCTATGGAAATACCATGAGAAAAATAGCTTCGGGGATAAAAGATGACCCTAATTATCAGAGAATTGCACTTGATACACCTGAAAAAAAAGCATGGTTTAAAAGCCTGACCTATAGACTATGGGATAGACAAATAACACGACAACAATTTATAAAAGAGGGCCTAAGAAAATACCCTGATCACGGATATGAATTTAATTTCATTGTCAAAGGATTTACCTTTAACTAGTCCTCTGTTAAGTATAAGGAATCGGGTCTATATTTCCCGCTTCTTTAAACCCTTTTAATCTCAATCTACAACTGTCACAAACGCCACATGCCATCTCTTCAGATTTATAACAACTCCATGTATCTTTCAATGGTACATTAAGGTCTAAAGACTTTTGGACTATCTGACTTTTTTTCAAAGCTACCAATGGCATTTTTATCTCTAAGTTTGTCTCATCTTTGGTACCAAGATTAATGGCATTTTGCATTTGTTCTATGTAACTCTCACGACAGTCAGGGTAGCCTGAGCTGTCTTCTTCCACCACCCCTATAAAAAGTGCCTCTGCGCCATGCTTTTCAGCTACCGCAGCAGCAATGGAGAGAAAGATACCATTTCGAAAAGGGACATACGTTACAGGTACACCCTCTTCTATACCTCCTGTAGGTACGTCAATGCTCTTATCTGTCAAAGCAGAAGCACCGATCTGTTCAAAAAAGGGCAGATCTATTTCATACTTTTCACTTGCATCTACTGCTAATGCAATCTTGCGGAAACATTCAAGTTCTTTCTCCTGCGTCCGTTGTCCATAGTTAAAATGCAAAGCGATAATTTCATAACCTTCAACTTGGGCGATCTTAGCACTCAAAGCACTATCCATACCCCCGGAAATAATACATACTGCTTTTTTATTCATTATATCAGACCTTAATAGCGTTATTTACTGCCATTTTACCAAGATTTGGGTAAACTTCGAGCATGATAGACTTAGATAATCAAACACCATTAGCAGTTGATTTGGAAGCATTAGAAAAGATAGCAGAAACTCTTTCCAGCAAAGAAGTGGAACTGATCATCACCGACGATGTGACCATACAGGAACTTAATGCTGAGTATAGAGGTAAAGACAGTGCAACAGATGTACTCTCTTTCCCTATGGAAGCACCTTTTACAGAACAGTCTATATTTGGTATGCCTTTAGGGTCCATTATCATTGCTGAATCATTTGTTAAAGAAAAAGCAGCAGCATTTGGACATACTACGCAAGATGAACTCTCTTTACTCTTCATCCATGGCATGCTACATCTACTGGGCTTTGACCATGAGAATGATGATGGTGAAATGAGAGCAAGAGAAAAAGAGCTCATTGAACAGTTTGATCTACCAAAAAGTTTAATTGTAAGAACCACTGAACCTTTAGAATAATCAAGGAGTATTAATTTGAGTTTTGTTATTTTTGTTATCGCCATGGGCGTATTGATCTGGGGTGCAGACCTTCTTATAAACCAAAGTGAACGCATCGCTTTAAAGTTTAACATACCAGAGTTTATCATCGGTGCAACACTCATCGCCCTTGGTACCTCCTTACCTGAAATGGCAGCAAGTATCGCTGCAAGTGTAAGTAATAAACCTGATATAGCCATAGCCAACGTTATAGGAAGTAATATACTGAATATCACACTCGTTTTGGCAACTGTTTTTCTTATAGCAACAAAGATCAATCCAAGCAGAGACTTTTTTGCCAAAGACAGTACCTGGGCATTAGTACCCGTATTGGTCTTTATCTTGATGATACTTGATGGTGTTATCTCTAGATTTGATGCTTCGCTTTTGTTACTTTTAATGGGTGCATACCTTATCTTTCTTCTTCAAGATGCCAAAAATATCCCGGATGAAGATTTAGAAGATCTAGACATAGGTACATTCTCTTGGACAAAAACCATACCTATACTTTTAGGCGGATTTATTTTAGTTATCATTGGTGCACATTTCACCGTAGAAAGTGCTTCTGATATCGCTAAAAGCTTTGGTATTTCAGAGTGGGTCATAGGTATCATTATGATCTCATTAGGTACATCATTGCCAGAGTTGGTTGTAAGTATCTCTGCAGCAGTCAAAGGTAAAGTCGATATGGCCATAGGAAATATCATTGGTTCAAATATGGCAAACACTACAGTGGTACTTGGTGCAGCAGCCTTTACAAAACCTATGAGTATCGATGCCCCTGCATACATCTTCGATATCGCTACTATGATCGTAGCAACCCTGCTTCTTGTATTTATCACAGCAAACAAACTCTATACTAAATCAGCCGGTATCAGTCTCATCATTATTTTAGGACTCTTTTTAAATAATACTTTACAAAGCATGTAAAGTATTATTTGGAGCTGTTGTTGTCCTCTTCATTCAAAGAGACATTTGTCTCTGTAAAATATCCTTTTCTATAGAGCCATTTATAAATATCTGCTACTATAGGACCTGCCGTACTACCACCATGCCCTCCATGTTCTACCAGTACAGTTACAATGTATTTAGGATCTTCATACGGAGCATAGGTCGTGATCCAGGCATGTGAACGATGGTAATAGGCTAATTCTTCCTCTTTTAAACGTTTCTGCGTTGATTGAGGGATAGAAGTCACCTGTGAAGTACCTGTTTTACCAGCAACGATGATAGGCAGTTTACTCATCGTTGTATATGCTGTTCCACCTCTTACATTACAGACATCATACATCCCTTTTCTGATCTCACTCAAATAGTATGGATCAAAATCCAAAGACTTCATTTCAGGCTCAATTCTCTTACCATCGACCTCTCTTGCTACATGTGGTGTAGCAAGTTTTGAAGTAGCGATCATACCCGTATAACGTGCTACCTGTAAAGGTGTGACGAGGTCATACCCTTGACCTATAGCTGCAATAACCGTCTCACCCATATACCATGGCTGTTTAAAACGTTTCATTTTCCATGCCTTATCTGGCATCACACCTGAGTACTCTCTCGGTAGATCAACACCTGTTTTTACACCTAAACCAAAAGTACGAAGGTGTTTTGCCATAGCATCAATACCCACTTTTATACTCTTATTGTAAAAATAAACATCACAGCTCTCTCGTATGGCTTTTCTCAAGTCAACGGTGCCATGTCCCCATCGTGACCAACATCTAAACTTATGTGTGCTCTTACCAAGTGTAATATGTCCGCTACAATACTCAGATGTCCCAAGTGAATTAGGCAACGCTTTAGAAAATGCCAAAGCCATCCCCATCTTTATACCAGAACCAGGAGGATACGTTCCATGTATGAACTTGTTTGTAAAAGGATGAGCAAGATCATCCTGTAAGGCTTTCCAGTTCTTAATGCTGATACCTCCTACAAAAAGGTTAGGATCATAAGAGGGATAACTGACTGCAGATAACACTTCACCATTAGTACGCATAACAACTGCTACACCAGTATGGTCTCCAAAACGTTCATAGATCATCTTTTGAAGATCTATATCTATATTTAGACGTATATTTTTGTTGTCTTTTGGAAGTTCTTTTTCAAGTACTTCTATGGCTTTGTTTGTTGCAGTTACTTTACTGATCTCATAGCCTAGTTCACCTTCTAATACTTTATTGTAATGACGTTCTAAGCCACTCTTCCCTATTTTACCTACTTCATTGACCACAGGGTCTTTTGCATTTTCTTTTTTATTGGATCTTCCTGTGTATCCAACGATATGTGCTGCATACTTTCCATAAGGATAATAGCGTTTTGTTTCTGCTTCTATTTTTATATTTTCTACTAAACTCAACTTCGGATAAGCACCCATCATATCTGAGTAGTGTATAAAATCAACGACTTTAATATACTTATGATTATAAGGTGAATTGTGTTTTTTATACACTTTTAACATCACAGTCTTATTGAGATCAGGAAACGTTTCAACCAGTGTGTCGATGATATTTCCCAGGTGATGGTTCTTTACTTTTATATGTGGTGCAATGGAGAGTGAAAAACCTATCTGGTTCATGGCCAATAGGTTTCCACGAACATCGGTTATCTCACCTCTAACGGGTTTGATAAATTGTTTTCTTTCTATATTGTCTTTTGCCAATCCTTCATAGTAAAAATTGGATTTGATACTGACATGATACAATCGTGTTATCATCACTCCCCAAAAAACAAGAAAAACCAATACGATAAACTTATATCTCATAAGATCACCACGACTAACATGTCTACTATAAGGGTATAGAGTAAGATCTCATCTAAAATAATACTCTGCGTCTGAAAGATAAAATCATAAGAAAACAAGCACCCAAGATACATAAGGTCTAAAAAAAGTACACTTAAGAGTGGTCTACATATTTTACATCTTCGGAAATGCTTTAAGTAGGGATAGACAAGTACATAAAACAATAAAGAAGAGATAACGGTAAGAAAGATCGGCAAAGAGAGGTTGACTTCCAAATTCACCATATACACAATTGCAAGTAAAATAAAAGGTGATTTTTCTCTCTCTAATCCCTGCACTAACATATAACCCATGGCCCCTATTAAGAGGGGTAAAAAAACATAAATAGAGATGAGCATAGGATAAAAAAAGATAAATATGCCAGCAAATAACCAAAAAAACAGGCCGTGTTGTGCTTTGGTTACATGATCCATATTAAAAACTCAAATTAAGCTAATTTGTAGACTAAGGCTACTTCATTACAAATAGGAAAATGGATACACTTGATACAATCCGCCCAAATTTTATGTTCTGGTATCACCTCTTTATTGATCTCTTTGAAGTTTAATTTGAGAAAGAACTGAGGAAGATAGGTTAAAACAAGTACATCTTCTTCCACACCTATATCTTTGGCTTCATCCAATGTAAACTGTACCATTCGCTGACCTACTCTTTGTCCGCGATAGGCTTCATCGACAATGAGACTTCTAATCTCAGCTAATCTTCTAGAGTGTATATGTAACGCTGTGTAGCCAACCAGTTTATCACCATCTTTTGCTAAAACATATGAGCGTATATTGGTTGCCACTTCATCTTCCGTACGATCAAGAATGATCCCATCCTTTACTTCAGAGACAACCAGTGCCTGCATTGCAGGAATATCACTCAGCTTTGCTTTAACAAGTTCAATCACCCTTCTTCCCCATTTACTCTTTTTGATTCATCGTCTACACCAAAAATCGTTTGCAGTATTATTTGGTGTACTCTGTCATGACCATTCTTTTTCAAGTTCGAGAGTGTAATCGATCCAGGAAATTCTCTTTTAAGTTTTGCTCTCTCTTTTTGATTGAGCTTATCGATCTTTGTAAATACTGTCAGGTACTTTTGATCAGGACGAATAAATTCAGAGATATAGTTTTCCACATCATCATCTATCTTGGCATGAGGATGACGAGCATCACGAAGATGGATAAAAAGACGTATAGAAACACGATGTTGAATGAATTCAACAAGGTTCTTCTGCCAAACTTCTTTCAGTGTTTTAGAGACTTTTGCGTATCCGAACCCTGGTAGATCTACAAAACGTACAGGGTAACTTTGTTCATTATAAAGATATCTTGTTTCAAAAAAATTGATTAGTTGTGTTTTCCCTGGTGTAGCTGAACTTTTTGCCAAGTTCTTTCTTTGGGTCAAGGAGTTGAGTGTGGAACTTTTTCCTACATTTGAACGTCCTAAAAAAACCACTTCACTCATATCTTCAGGTAAAGAGTCCGCAATACTCTGTGCTGATTTGATAAATTCAGCTTCTACTACACGAGGTATACTCACTATTTATCCTCCATCTCAAAAATAAATTTCACAGGTTTATTACTGCTCCCTTTAACATCTACACTCCCTGTAGACATATCAAGCATGATCTCATCACCATCTACATGACTTTTCTTGACAAGATCATCTATGACTGCTTTTCCTTTTAGGACATAAAGAGATTTGACAATATTGTATATTACTTTATCAGCATTCCCTTTAAAATGCATCTCATCCTTTTTAAACTCAAAGGAGACTGATCCAATAGCTTCATACTTACTTGTTTCATTATTCTCACCAAAGTAGACGATTACTCTATCAGCATGTAACCAATCACCACCTTTGATTATTTTCGCATCACCTATAAAGTGTACTTCTTTTTTTAACTCTTCTGCCTCCATAGATGTAGAGGTAATTTCTACCTTTTCTGCAAAAAGTGTCTGTGTCAGCATGAGTAAAAGTATTATTTTCAAAAAATTCAATATAACCCCTTTGTAAGCTATTTAGTTAAACATTGTACCATGATATTACTTGTCTGGTGTATAAAAGACTGTACCGACAGTCGTACCTGTAGCCTTTTTTTTACGTGTATTATACTCCATACTTTCACCCTCAATCATATTTTGACCTCTCACACCGGTGAAAGGTGATGTAATATTTAAAATTTCAGTTTTTTTATTATAAATGGCATGTTGCGTTTCATACCTATAACCACCTTTTTCCTGCAGAACAACATTACCATCCAAGTGGAGAATATCACCTTTAAGTCTAGCTTTATTCGCAGATAGAGACTCAATAGTATCACCTAAATATACGATGTTATCTAATGTCAAAACATCTTTATCCCTCACCCCATACGTTGTATATGCCCGGCTTTTCATGTTCTTTGTATCTACTTCTATAAAAGTGGTATTTGTAAATTCAACTTCTTTGGTAAATACTTGAGTTGGCACAGGTGTATTACGTAATTTTAGCATAAGGGCCCCTGAAATGATCCCGATGATTGCAATGGTTAATATAAGTTCTAATTTTATTCCCATAGCTCCAGATACTTCTCTTCAAGTCCTTCTTTTATCATAAGATACTCTATCATTTCGCGTACAGCACCGTCTCCACCTCTTTTGGTAAGTATCACAGTGGCAATTTTATCTACATAGGCACTTGCATCTCTTGGCACAAATGAAACTTCAGCCGCTTTAAGCATCTGCAAGTCATTGAGGTCATCTCCTATGGCTGCGACATTTTCCATCGTTAGATTAAGTTTTTCCAAGAGTGATTCCAACACCTCTTTTTTGTTGTGTATCCCCTGATAAAAATGTTCTATACGTAACTCTTTCGCACGACGGGCAACGATCTCTGAAGATCTTCCTGTGATGATAGCCACCTGTTTACCAAGTTTTCTCCATGAAGCGATGGCTAAACCATCTTTAACATTAAAAGATTTTATTTCATCACCGTGTTCACTGTAGGTGATACGACTGTCTGTCATCGTACCGTCTACATCAAGTACAATTAATTCAATGCTCACAGTACACCCTTTGTACTTGGTATACCCGCATTTTCATTTACTGTGACTGCTCTACGAAGGGCAACAGCAAGTGCTTTAAATGCACCTTCAATAATGTGATGTTTGTTTTTACCACGGTTATAGATCAAGTGAAGTGTCAAAGGAAGATTAAATGCAAACGCTTTAAAGAACTCTTCCACAAGTTCCACATCAAAGTCTCCTACTTTACCACCAATAGGAAGTTCAAATACAAGATACCCACGGTTCGACAAATCAATATCACACGTAATACTTGCTTCGTCCATAACCACTGTTGCATTACCGAAACGTTCTATACTCTGTACAGGGTAGATAGCTTGTTTAAGTGCTTGACCTATGACGATACCCACATCTTCGACCGTATGATGGTCATCTATATGTGTATCACCTGTACAACTCACGTCCATATCTATATGTGCATGCTTCGTAAATGCTTCGAGCATATGATCATAAAAACCTACACCAGTATTTATGTTGGCTTTCCCTGATCCGTAAAGGTTGAGTTTTACTGAAATTTGTGTCTCTTTGGTTTCTCTTGTTACTTCTATCATCTTTTTTCCTACTTTGATTAATTTCTTACGATAAATGCACCTTCGAGGTCATTATTATCTTTAAAGTCCCGTGCTTCCTGCTCAGATCCAAAGCCCATGAGCCATACCCTATAAAGAGGTGCGCCATCAACATCTGAAAAACGTTTGATTACAGGTTTATAACGAGCATAAACTCCTGTATATTTACGTTTATATACTTGTGCTCCCTCATGTCGTCTGAAGGCACCCACTTGCACTCCAAAATTAGAGAGAACTATACGCTCTTGTGTATGTTCTCTTTTCTGTTTTGCTATCGTTGCAGCTGACTGAACTTTTCCTGCAAATCCAACTACTTCTATAGAAACCTTTGCAATCCCCATTTTGTCAAGTCCTATCTCTTTTCCTGCAGTATAACTACAGTCTATGATGCGACCTCTCACAAAAGGCCCTCGATCATTGATACGCACAATAGTACTTTTACCGTTTTCAAGATTTTTGACTTTTACCATTGTATCCATTGGCCATGTTTTATGCGCTGCTGTTCTTGCATGCATATTATACACTTCACCATTACTTGTCTGTTTACCATGAAAGTTAGGTCCATACCAACTTGAGATACCATGCATAACTTGTCCCACCTCTACATATGTAGGATGGTATCTTTTGCCCAAAACCTTATATGAACGCATTGTGGATTTATGTCTAGCTACACTTGTATATTTTGTAGCTTTAGCCTCTTCAGGTTCCGGTCCACACCCCGTGAAAAGAGCACTTGCTCCCAAAATGATCATCAATAATATAGGGGATACAACTCTCTTCATAATACCTCTACTGTCCATTTATATTTAGGTAGATATTATCACTTTATTTGACTTTGTTTTTGCTTGATATTTTCATAGATACAATACTCTTCAACAATCGTTTTCAAACCATAAATTGATTTTAATTATTTTGCTACTTTTTCAAATATAGTTTGCTTAACAGGGATCACCAACATATCATCTACTGTTAGAAACTCATCTGCTAAATGATTCGATATTTTTATCTCTTCTGTATCTGCTTCATACTGTTTTGCAATACTCTCCAGTGTCTCACCCAAGCTGACATTATGTGAGATCATGTGTGATTTATAATGCTTTTGGGGTACAGGTTGTTCATAACGTAGATAAAAAGCATACATTTTCTCTATGGGGATCGTAATTTTATACATGGGTTTATCATGAGGTACAACACCGTTCTTCACACTTCTGTTGAGATTTAAAAGTTTTTCTTCTTCCATTTTAAGTAGTGCAGCAATCTCTTTTAGCAATGTTCCTGCAAGAACATCAACCTCTATGAGAGGATTTTCCAAATTCTCACTTTTGTCATTGCTAAAACCCAAAGTAAGATTCTCACCAATCATTGCAAGAAGAAGAAGTTTTTTAATGTATTGACGCGTTTCATGAGGCACATACTTCGATCTTTCATCTGTCAATACACTTAATTCATCCGTTCTTGCACGATTAATAGCTCTGCTGACACATCCTTCACCACAATTGTATGCCATAGCTGCCAGATACCATTTACCAAACTGTTTATGTAGTTTATTGAGATAATTTATCGCTGCAGATGTTGCACTGACGGTATCACACAGTTCATCATAGCTATTACATACAGTGAGATTGTAGTGTTTCGCAGTAGCTGGCATGAACTGCCACAAACCTACAGCTTTTTTGGGAGAGACAGCATCTGTAGAAAATCCGGATTCCACCATAGAAAGATAGATAAACAGATCACTCACACCATCATCAACAAGAAGCCCCTGCATTGTGGGCAATATCTCTTTGCCTCGACGCAAAGAACGCTTGTAAAATGATTTTAGATTTTTTTCATACTTTGAAACAAAAGAGATAAACTCTTCATCATACAGATAAGATTCATCTACATCAAATTCATTAAATACATACGTATAGCTAGGGTATTTATCTTCTAATGAGATGGCATAAATGAAACTTACACATAGTGTGTACAGAAATAAAATACTTTTAAAATATCTTATAAAGGTACGCATTAGAACCTAAAAAGTCTTTCGGCATTTTGTGTACTTAACTTTTCTATCTCGATAGTACTTAAATCTGAGAGTTCACCCATTTTATCTGCGACAAAGGTCGTATAACTTGGCTCATTTCTTTCACCACGATGTGGATGAGGCGTAAGATACGGTGCATCCGTTTCTATAACCAATTTGTCTTGGGGGATCTTAGGATAGACATTGATGAGCTTTCTTGCATTTTTAAATGTCAATACCCCACCGATACCATAATAAAAATTCTTTTTTGAAAGTTTGAGTAAAGATTCATCTGCATTGTAACAATGCAATACACCTCCCTCTTCTCCCGCATGTTCATCAAGTAAAGCAAGACAATCTGCACTGGATTCTCTGATATGTACAATCAATGGCTTATGTAGTTCTTTTGCCCACAGTATCTGATCTATAAAAACTTCTTTTTGCACTCTTTTTTCTGCCTCGATCTCACTCTCTGACTCAGGCAGTCTAAAATAATCTAATCCACATTCACCTATGGCAACACATTTAGGATGATTCACAAATGATTCCAAATAGCTTCTATCATAATTATGCGCATCATAAGGATGAACCCCTACAGAAAAATAAACACTATCATACATTTCAGCTAGTTCAACAGCTCTTTGAAGTGTCTTAGGATCAGCACCTGGTATGATAAACTTTTCCACACCCTTGCGCTTGGCATTTTCTAAAACCTGTTCTATATCATCATTATATCGTTCATCATCCAAATGACAATGTGTATCTATTAACATAACTCATGCCCTATTTTTTGAAACATTATAGCAAAATTCTTGTTTTTCACGTAAGTTTCAACGCTAATATAATATTAAATAAGATATAGTTAATTTAGAAATTATAATTGAGAGGGGCAGTAATGCATTCTTTAACCATCTTATCTATCTTTGTATTTATCGTAATTTTAATCATTTTTTTTGAATACAGAAATGAAAAAAAATATCAAGAAAAAAGACGTCAACAGCGTCAAGCACCTACTCCTTCTAAACCTAGTACCACTCCAGAAAAACCCAAAAAAGTCGCTCATAAACCAGAGCCTAAGCCTGAACCTAAAATAGAAACTAAACCTGAGCCCAAGCCAGAAGTAAAAGTAGAACCTAAAATAGAAGTACCAAAAGAAACAAAAAAATTACCTGAGGCAAATTATCCTCAGTTTACGCATGTACGTCTAGTAGAGATGGGGCTTTCAGATGAAGAAGCAAAAGAATTTGTAGCTGAACTTATCCCACAACTTGAAGTGGAGATTCCTCTTATAGAAGCAGCGATACAAGCTGGAGATTTTCATAAAATTGAACGCTTGACACACGGAATCAAAGGTTCAGCAACTAACTTGGGTACGGGTGGAGTTTCAGACCTTTTGACTGATTACAATACCTATTTAAAAACAGGTACAGATAGTGACATAGCACAAGCATATTTGGAGCATCTCGTACACTATACGAATGAGCTTAAAACCCAATACATTTAAGCTCTTAACTTTTTAGCAAACTCCAATGCTTCATCCGTAGGATTCTCTCCTGCGATAATCCTTGCTATCTCTGACACACGAGTAAAATCATTTAATACTTCTACCTTACTATTTTGCCCTACTTTTGTTACCACAATATGTTGTCCCGCTTTCGCTGATAGATGTGGCTGGTGGGATATCGCAAAGACTTGATAGACCGATGAGAGCTTATATATCATCTCTGCTATCGCGATAGACTCATCACCACTGACATTCGCATCTATTTCATCCAGTATAAGAACACCTTGTTTACTCTTATCCGCAGGGATCGTCGTAGCCATCAGTGCCAGACGTACACGGTTAAACTCTCCACCACTTAGTGTGGCTGTTTTTGAAGATCCAAGCATCACTTCTACACTATCCATTCCGCTTTCAGCCAAAGTGTCAGAAGAGAATTCAAAAGTAAGTGCAGGAAGTTTTAATGTTGTCAAATACTCTGCTAAAGACTTTTCTAGCCTCTTTGCTTCTTTTTGGCGTGACTGAGAGAGTTTTGAAGCGATGATCTGTAACTCTGAAAACTCTAAAGCTAAAAACGACTCCAACATACTCTTGTCTTTTTCAATATTTTGATATCCGGAAAGTTCTTTCTCTTTAGCTTCTTTATATGCTAAAGCTTCTTCAATGCTTCCATAGCGGTTTTTAAGTGTTGTAAGGTCACCAAGACGATCTAAAACCTCTTCTACATCTACCTCTGCAAGTTCATCTGTAAGATTTTCTGTCTCTTCGAAATCAGCACGAAGTTGATTCATTGCATCACTAAATACTGACCCATCTTTATCTAAAAGTCTATAGACCTCTTCAACACTTGCTTCCAAGGCAAAAATGTCTGTAGCATTTAATAGTGCATCTTTTATCTTATCTATACGTGAAAGTTGTTGTTTGATCTTTAGTAATTCGTCTTCTTCCCCTACTTGTGGGTTGATAGAAGCTATTTTTTCTACTTCATAAGTAGCATACTCTATGAGTTCTGCAAGCTTTGCTTCATCTTCTTTTATCTTTGAGAGCTGTGAAGCTTTTTCTTTATAATTTTTATAACGTTTTCTGTACTCTTTTAACGTCAGTTTAAATGCTTTATCTTTATTTTTAAGCTGATCATCGATCATCTCTAAAAGCGTTTCTGATTCAAAACCGCCTTTGTCACGTACAGAGAGATACTTTACATAAGGAAAAAACATTTCACCTAATGCCTTCTTAGAAATATTTTGTCCATCTATAAAGTAACGAAGCTTCTCTTTTTTTAGTGTTTTTACAGTCAGGTCATTGTTAAGTTCATAGGCATCACTCTCTAATCCAAGTGGCTTAAGCAAATTTACTTCACACAATGCTGCTGCACCTTGTGTACTGTGTCCAAAACTGGAGAGTATCGCTGACATGAGTACAGACTTACCTGCCCCACTGGGCCCTGTTAAAACGACCAATCCATTTTCAAACTCTAGCTCTACTTCATCAAAGGTAACAAGGTCACGCAGGTATAAACGTTCTATCAATGTTCATCACCCCATGAGAGCTTTTCTCTCAATACAGAAAAATAATTACGCTCTTTTCTATGCAGCAGTTTTGCGCCACGTTTTGCACCCATGATCACCAGTACGTCCTCTGGAACCATCTCATAATCATCTTGCCCGTCTATCACTGCAATGATACGTTCTTCCGGTGAAGAAAGTTCAATTGTAAAATCAGCAGGTACCACTAAAGGACGTTGTGTTAAAGAATGTGCCATTATTGGTGTCATAATGAGTGCTTGCGTAAGAGGGTACATTACAGGACCGCCTGAAGCAAGATTATATGCAGTTGACCCTGTAGGTGTTGCGATTATGAGTCCATCCCCTTTATAGGTGTTAAACCTTTCTCCATCAATAGATGCATATACTGTTGCCATTCTGGAGACTACTGGACGCGTGATAACCACATCATTAAAAGCAAAAAATGGCTCTTTTTGACCATTTCCTCTTTGTATATATCCTTCTATCATCATACGTTCATCAATGCGATATTCATCTCTTATCAATTGTTCTAAAAACAACTCTACATCGTCTATCGTCACATCAGCCAAAAATCCTAAATTGCCGGCATTAATACCTACAACAGGTTTATTATATCCATGAGAACGACGTACAAGTGAAAGCAAAGTACCATCGCCACCTAGTGAGACCAAGAAATCCGCCTCTTCACACATAGCTTCAAACTTTACACCTTCTTCACCTATCATTTTGCCTGAACGATCTGCAAGAAGTACCGAAATACCTCTGGCTTCAAACTGAGCTTTGATACGTTCATAAAGTGTTTTTATCTCTGGATCATTAGGTTTTAAAATAAACCCTGCCGTTTTGATCTGTGCTAATTTTTGATTACTCATCTTTTTCCTACTGTATTTAAGAAATATTACTGTTAGAGTATCATAAATGTACTGTTAGTATTTGAAAATATGTCATATTGCCATATTTTTGATCGTGAATTTAACCCTAAACTACTTTTTGATATAATCGCGTCATTATAAACAGATAGGATAGTTATGAGAACACATTATTGTGCAGAAGT
>CAKZWP010000086.1:0-9860 GCA_937921845.1 uncultured Sulfurovum sp. | reverse complement strand
GGACAACTTAAATTCTCACTAAGTGAGAGATTTAAAATTATGCCAAGAAGACTCACTGGTAACTGTAAAAGACACCAAGAGCTTGTAACAGGCGCAATCAAAAGAGCTAGACAAACAGCACTTATTCCTTATATCGTAGATAGAAAGAATGTTGTTGAAAACCCATTTGAAAACGTAAGATAGGTTTTAACCCGTCTTACACAAGGTCCATCTTTACTGATGGACTTACTTATAAAATAAATTCCCTCTTTACACTTTTCTTAATACCAGAAACAACTTATCCGCTTCATCAAAATCATAAAGATTGACATCATCACTCTGTACCAGTTCTAAACCACTTAACATCACTATATTGTCTATAGCATGATGGTATTGTTTAATTGTCTCTTGAGACTTTTGAAAACAGCTTCCCTCTTTTTCAAAAAGTGTAAATTCGGCACTGTATTCACCCTCTTCAAAGTCACTGTCCACAGTTAAAAATCTCTCTTCATCATCTACGATGTAAGCGCCAACTGCTACATTTTCAAAACCATACAGAGTATTGATATCACAAAGGAAATATCCGCCATCGTTTAAGTGCTCTTTTACGCACCCTAAGAAATGTGCTAATTGTTCTTTGTCTAGATAGTTCAACATGTCAAACACAGCCGTCAGGACATCATAACGACCGTTTAAATCACATAAGTCTATACACTCCGCATCATAGCCTTGTTCAAGTGTTTTGGAGACCATAAGAGGACTGAGGTCTATTCCTTTAACTTGAGGGATCTCTAATGCACCTTGTATTTGACGTAAGAAATCTCCAGAACCACAACCCACATCTAATAGGGTATCAAAATCTATAGAGTTTAAAAAAAGAAGGTAATGTGCATAGAGACTTGGAGCAGCCTCTTTTACACCAAGAAGATCCTCTACTTTTGCGTAGAGGTCAAGTGAGTCTGCAGTAGAATTAGCCACGGCTTTCTACAACAGTTTTGATCTTTTCATACAAAGAGAGAATCTCTTCTTTCTTTCCATAAAAACTATTTTTATTTGAGATCAGATGCGCAGAAGAATCCATAATATCTTCAGCCACTTTCAATCCATTTTCTCTCATCGTTGAACCTGTTTCTACAATATCCACAATCGCATCTGCCAAACCGACAAGAGGCGCCAGTTCGATAGAACCGTAAAGCTTTACCACTTCTACCCCTACGGCTTTTTTGGCAAAGTAGTTTTTAGTGATATTAACCATTTTTGTAGCAACTTTGATGTTAGGACGTGACCAGTCCAGTTCATCTTCATTCTTGATACCGATAGCCACTTTACATTTCCCTAACTGCATGTCAAGAAGCTGGATAATATCTAACTCTTTTTCAGTAATGACGTCAAGTCCAACAACACCGATGTCTGCTGCACCGTGTTCTACGTAAGTCGGTACATCTTGATTACGTACATTTAAAAAACGAAAATCACCCATATCCAAAATGAGTTCTCTACCTTCAAACTTAAATTCTCCACCGAAAATTTCAGCAAATATTTCAAGTGTTTGCTCTGCTATTCTTCCCTTTGGAAGTGCTACTGTTAACATATCTCTGATTCCTTAATCACTTTTCGCATCCCGTTAAATACCAACATTTCATCGTAGGTGGCTTCTTCAAAAAAACTTGACAAAAGTTTTCCGTCTCCACCTGTAAAATAGAGTTTTCTACCATCACTATGCTTATCTATGAGTGCTTTTATAGACGCGATTATACCATAGCTTATCCCATCTTTAGTTGTAGCAGGTAATTGCTCTAAAGATATCGTTTCATTCAACTCTGTCTCCAAGACCGGAGAGATAGCAGTATAGGCTTGTAGCATCGCTTTTAACCCGGGTACTATAAATCCGCCCATATACTTACCATCTTGCATAATATCAACCGTAATAGCGGAACCTGCATCCACAAAAACACCATTTTCATGACTCAAACATAATGCTCTTCTATCTACACCCATTGTTTCATAGGCACCTTGCAATTGTATCTCTTGGGAGATATTCTTCCATAAAATTATATTTTCGATGGTGCTGTCCAGTTGCTGTTTGACTGAAATGTAACAGAGTGCCTCTTTGCTATATTTACGGATAGCCTCTTCATATGACAAATGTTCAATCTCACTCCCATTGTAAATATGGAAATAGGTATTGCCGATATCTGCGAGTAATACATTATCCCTTACCCCAAGGCCACTTGTCATTTTATTCGGGCGCATTCCAAACCTTCCAGCCATTCTCTTCCAGCATGGCTTTAGCATGAGAACACAATGGTGCCTGAATCATGATGTATTTTTTAGTGACCTTACTCCCAATATATTTTTCCAGTTTTTCATGTAAGTCCATCAAGTCACCTGCTTCTTTTCGAAGTACCCTACTCTTTTTTTTCACTTCCATGACGAGTGCATAATAGCCCTTCAGATCAATGCCCAAATAGAGTGAAACCTTTTTACGTGAACCCAGTTCTTTTGGCATGATCTCTTGAAGAGATTTAAAAATAATATTTTTATGGTTTAAATATTCAACCAATGTTTTCATGATGCTCCTTTTAACGGATGATAACTGTTCATTGTCTCTGCCAAGTTCTGTTTCTGTATATGTGTATAGATCTGTGTAGTCTCCAGAGAACTATGTCCCAACAACTCTTGAACAACACGCAGATCTGCACCGCCGATGATAAGAGAAGAAGCAAAAGAATGTCTCAATACATGAGGTGACACGCCTAAATACTTCTTCACTATTTTATACGCAGAGATACGACTGAGTACATCACCTTTGTAATTTAACCAAATATAACTGCTGCCCATGTCCTGTTCCTGCATATACATCTCTAATGCCTGAACGGCTATAGGTGCAAGAGGTACTATACGTTCTTTTTCCCCTTTGGCAAAACGTATCTTTAGCCATCCGTCTACAATATCACTACGTTGTACGTTCAATGCTTCAGAGATACGACATCCACTCGCATACAAAAACAGTATGAGTGAATAATCACGTAACCCCATGACTTTGCTTCTGTCAATATTTTTTAGACCTTGCAGTATCTCTTCACTACTCATATATTTGGGTAGATTCTTGGGCACTTTTGCCATAGGGATCTTGATTTTTTCGTGTGTAAAATCCTGCTTGTGACAAAAATGAAAAAATGTATTGATAGAAGAGAGTTTTCTGTTTAACGTTCTTTTATTTTCAAAAGTAGATAAAAATTTTAATATATCCGTAGTATCGAGTTTCGTCAGTGTTTTTTGACTCAACTCTTCCAGTTGGGTAAGGTCACCCAAATAAGAAGAAATGGTAAGTGTATCCAGTGCCTTTGTGACACTTAGATACTCCTCAAAAGCTATCAGTAAATCACTCATAACCTAATTTAGATAATTCAATAATATCACCATCTTTATAGAGCTTAGTCCCTGCAATGAATGCTGGCTCATCCACTTCTCCAAGATCATAGATCTTGTGTTTTGTCAGAGCACTGTCCATAACGATAAGTGATCCTCCTTGGTCCAAACCATACACTCTGCCGTTAAAGGCTGTACCTACAGAGTAGTGTGCAAATTTATACTTTGCTTCTCCTACTTTTTCAAGATCGCTGTCTAAAGCAATGATCTCTCCCTCTTTTGTAAAGAGATAAATAATACCGTTGTCAAAGGCTACTTCAGAGATATTTGCTCTATACTCATTCTGTCCACTGTTACCCAAGGTAAGGAGTCTTTTTGGCGTTGCTGCGATCATAGTGTTACCCTTACGAGACAAGTATATAATGTTATTAAATACTTTTTCCGTACTCAGATAGACTACCTTTGCATTTTCACTGTCTTCTATATTGACAATAATGAGTTTTCCGTCAAGCATAGGCATAACCACTAAACTATCGATAAAGATAGGACTTGCTGCTCTTGTATCGATGGCATATGTTGTCTCAGAACGACTTTCGACCACTTTTTTATTGCCTGCCATTTGATAAATACCAAAGGTATTGCTATTAAGGATATATGCGATCACACCATTTTTGATCGTTGCAGAAACTACAGGTACTTTTAAAGATACTGCACGTACCGCTTCTTTCGTTTTCTTGTCAATAACTTTTAAAATACCCTCAGCATTTGTAGCCAATACATACTTATCGTTTTCATTTAAAAATCTATAACCTTCACCAAGGTTAATACTGCTTACACCTGCCTTACTAATATATTGACCACTTTGAAGCGTTCCACCCTCACGACTAAGATCACTCATACTCCCACCATACGAAGTTGAAGCATTTGATGCTGAAAATGTCTGTTCTGGTTCAAAATATTTTTTGCTGCTGCATCCTGAAAACAGTAATGCTGCTATGGTAAAGGTAAGTAGTGACAAAGCCTTCATTAGTTTGCCTTTATGGTAGAGTGTCTAAGGAACTCTCTAATCACTGAAAGAGATGAACGTTCGTCTATAAGTTCCAATTTATTCTGAGCCATTTTTACATCACCTGCTAGGATAGCCAAGTATGCTTCTTCAAACAGTGCCATCTCTTTATAGAGCTTTGAATCCACAGGTTTTTTATTGAGTACGCCTGCTGTATAACCACTCGCATCTGCGATAACACTGTTGTTACTTGATGACAAAGCCTCTAACGCTTTGATATCTTCTTTTTTCACTGCCTGAGCATAGTTATAAAGCTCTAAAAGTGCTGGGTTGTTCTCTTGAAGTACCTTAAGAGCATCTGCATCATCACTGTTACTCTGTAATGTTAAGAAAGCTTCATTAGCTTTTACAAGCTTTGCTTCATGCATAGCAGTCATGACTGCTTGTCCACCAAAAAACAGAATAAGTGCGACAACAACACCCCACAGTTGAAACTTGTATTTTTTATACAGTGACTCTAGTTTAAAAGCACTCTCAAGTACCTTTTCGTCACCGCTTAACTCTTTTTTTACATAATTCACATCATCTTTAATGCTCACGTAATTCTCCTGCAACATTTTTAATGCTTATATTATACCCTTTGGAGTTAAAAGAGGGGTTATAGTTCTACGACTGTGATTCCTAAGTTTCCAGGCATTCTATAGAATTTCTGTATTTTAGGATGCTTTTTAAGATATTCACTCACCAATTTAGACAACACACCCCCACCCGTACCATGAATGATCTGTACTTCATTCAGTCCATTCACCAGTGCGTCTGAGAGAAATTTATCTACTGTATCTATGGCTTCATCTGCATACATACCGAGTAGTTTTACAGAGACGGCTGCCCCTGACTTTTCAACATTGACCTTGACCTCTTTTGCTTTAGGTTTGACTTTTATCTGAGGAGTATCTCCTCTTCTTTTGAGTTGCCCAAGAGGTACTCTCATTTTCAATCCATCTACGATGATCGTTGCATCTTTTCCACGGATACCGAGTATCTCCCCTTTGTGAGAGCGATACTTCACCTTATCACCCTCTTTGAGTGGTTCCTCTTGCGCCAATTGGATCTCTTTTTGCTTAAAATCTTTACGCTGATGCGCCACATTAAGCAGACGTCTTCCTTCTGTTGACTCTTGTGCTCTTAAGGCTTCTCTTGCTTTTTTAGTCGCTGCATTATAACGATTTTCAAGTGTTGCTATTGCTTTTCTATGACTCTCTTGAAGCTTCACTTCTTCATCTTGAAGCTTCTGTTTTTGTCTCTCTACAGACTTCAGTTCATCATCTATCTTATTGATTTTCATACGCATTTCACGTTCTAGTGAGGTAGATTTTTCTATGAGTTCATTAAGATTTTCTTTGTCCTCACCATAGACCTCTTTGGCTTTGTTAACGATGGCTACAGGAACCCCATACCGTTGTGCTGTCTCAAAAGCATAACTCTTTCCGATACTTCCCTGTAAGAAAGTGTATGTAGGCACTCTTCGCTCTTCATCATAGAGTGCTGCAATGAGTTCTACCTCATCATCACTTGCCATCAGTGAAGCCAAACGCTTATGGTGTGTCGTCACGATAAAGCTTATCCCTTTTTTTCGTAATTCATCCAACATCACCCGAAACAGACTGGCTGCTTCATCACTGTCTGTACCCAGCTCTATCTCATCGACCCCTACGATAGCATCTTCTTTGTTAAAGAGTTTTGCAAACTCCTGCATACGTCCTGCAAAAGTAGAGATGTCATTTTTCACCGATTGAGGGTCATCGATGACCGCTTCTATACTCTTGTAGTGTCCTACTTCTGTGTGTGCTGCATTACATTTAAAAGGAAGCAGATACTTACTCATATAAACTGCTGAGAGCATCGATTTGAGTAGCATCGTTTTACCTCCGGCATTGACACCCGTGACAAGCATGATCTGTTTAGAAAAATCCATGGTGATGGGTACCGGGTTCTCTATGGCAGGATGTGCAAAATCTTCTAATTTGATGCGTTTGTGTTTACTCGGGAGAATGAACTCATACTCCTTGGCTCTTGCAAAACTGACGCGTGCCTGATAGTGATCAAATCTGTCATACTCTTTGTTGATAAATGCTAAGAAACGTTCCCACTTGAAAAAGATCGCTGAGATATTTTTACAATAGGTATAGATCAACTCCTCTTTACTGCTAAGCAGAGCAGACTCTTTCTCTTTTAAATGAGAAATACTTTGTGGGATGATATAAAAAAATCCTCCGGAACTACGTGCAGCCACGGTAGCTTTAATCGCATTGTTAAACCCTCCACGTACCAGTAAGGTCTCTTCCCCACCGTTGAAATGCACCTGCGTATCCACAAGATAGTCTCTTAGTTTACTGGAGTGTGCAAGCTTATAAAGTGTCTCTTTAATGTCTATCTTGTTTTGCTTGATGGCACGTTCAAGCTTATACAGTTCCGGATCACGTTCAGGATTAATATCCCCTTCGGCAGTAAAGTACCCTATGACCTCTATGATCTCTTCAGGTATCTCTATGCCCTGTATCCAAGAGATAAGCGGTTCTGAAAAACCTACTGCATTTAAAGTATTGAAGTATGAGAACATGGTGACAAAAGCATAGATCTCATCCAGCGAAAGTACCCCTTGTTTCTTAATGAGGTTCAGTTCTCTGTCTAAATTCGGTACAGCCTTGGGTATGGGAAATTGTACTTTTGAAAGTGCCTGTATATAACGATAATGCTGATTGATGTCACCCATCATCGCTACAGGTTTTTCTCTGGCTAAAAACTTTTGGAACTGAAGGATATACCCGTCAAGATCAAGTTTTTGAATAATGGTTTTTTCGCTACTCTCTTGCGGATGCATCAACTTATGCCTCTCCACGTATCTGATAAGTGATATCTCCCGCACCAAAAGCTGTGACAAGCCCTTCACTGTACTCTCTTATGATATGACCATCTTTAAAGACTTTAACCACACCATCTTCTTTCGTAACGGAGTCTGCCATGAAAAGTTTGTAACGGCTGAATGCACCTTTGAGATCTATATCTACTTCTAACTCACCCGCAGCCCAGATAGGAAGGATCACAAGCTCATCTACACCTTCAAAACACTCTACAAATGCCTGTAAATTATCCATTGTACGACTGTACTTATGCGGTTGCCAGATGACATTGAGTTTAGAAAAATCACGTAACGTTTTATAGATCTGCAGTGACTCCATCGTTACTTTTATCTCTGTTGGATGGTGTCCGTAGTCATCTATGACCACACACTCTTCTTGATTTTGTACGATGTCAAAACGTTTTTTAATGCCTTTGTAGTGTAAAAGGTTTACTCTTATCTCTTCTACCTTTTCACCTAATTCTAAAGCACCCAATATCGCTAATGCTGCATCCAAGGCAATGTGATTTCCAAAACCGAATACTTCAAATACACCCAGGTCTAAAAGTTCAAACTTTGTATGTGGCTCACCATCTACCAAAACAAACTCTATGTTTTTAATATCTTTGGAAGGGTAAAGCTTAATGCTCTCCATCTCCAAAGAAGAGAGGAATTCATCTTCTGCATTGATGACACGTATTTTAGCCAGTGATAAAAAGTTTCTATACGCATTGTAAAAACGCTCTTCGTCATACTCATAGTACTCCATATGTTCGGGTTCTACATTGGTCACAATGGCAAGATGGGGATTGGAATTTAAGAAACTCTCATCACTCTCATCTGCTTCAAATACCACTTTATCATTCGGGTAATTACGTACGTTTGACCCAAACTCTTTGCTAATGGCACCGATGAGTGAATTGGACTCAGGTATGATGGAGGAAAGCATTGCTGAAGTAGTACTCTTACCGTGTGCTCCACCCACAGCATACACTTCTTTGTCTCCTAAAATACTTTTTAAAGACTCTTTACGTGAAAGTAATTCTATTCCTAATTCCTGTGCCTTTTGGTACTCAGGATTGTTGGGACGTACTGCAGCAGAGTAGATCACTCTATCTACACCTTCTACAGCCTCTTCATGGTGAGGTATCGTGATCTTGGCATCAAAGTTGGTTGCCAGGTCATTGGTGATCTCTGTTTGTTTTATGTCTGAGCCGGAAATCTTATGTCCATCATTAAAAAGAAACTTAGCCAATGCAGAAAGTCCGATACCGCCAATGCCTATAAAATGTATTTTTTTCACCTATTTTTCCTTTGACTCGTCCAATACTCTAAGTTCTTCTTTAGCCTGCTTGACCTGTTTTGCAAACATCGTAAGCAAAATATCTGTTGGCTGTGTAAATGTTTGGATAAAAAAGGCAAGAGGGTCATGCTCGTTTACACCTTCAACATCTACAAGATTTTCTATAAAGTCTTCAAAACTGTTTCCCGCCATCACTGCAGCCGCATGGACCATCATTGCATCTTTAAGGTCTGCATGGTCAATGGCATAGTTCAACACAAGAAAGATCTCTTTTGCACCCTTTTTATCATTCTCACTGTAACGCTGGATCCCATGTTCATAGATAGCTCTTGCCGTGGCTAAGTCTTCTGCATCATTCATATCAAATGACTTGCTTGTTGAGAGTTTTTCTGCCAGTCTGTCAAATGCGGTGTTGACAATGAACGTAAAGATCTCGTTGATGTCATCTTCAGGTGCTTCAATGATAAGCTGTGCATCTAAAAGTTGGTACCCTTTTGCGATACTCTCTTCTTCTTTACATTCGATTTCCAACCTTTGAATGTTTGCTAAAAACTCTGGGTCTTTTTTTAATTCTTCTACGTGTATTTCCGGTGATTCCATTCTGATTGCTCCAATGCTAATTTTCTGGCATTAAATGCCGATACCCTCGTCGCTAAAGTGTAAGTGGGGTGACTTCTACTTTTCCAAGCAACGTGCTACACGTTGCAGTGCTTCTCTTGTTTTGTCTGCTTCGTATACAAGGGCCAGTCTTACATACCCTTGACCTTCACCTTCCCGTCCTAAAAATGAACCCGGGATGACTTTGAGATTATACTCTTTATAGAGTTTTGTCGTAAAGGCTATCTCATCTTCCACATTGAGCCAAATGTAAAATGTCGCTTCAGGGGCTTCTACCCCTAAAACCTCTTTGGCTACATCAAAGTTCTTTTTATACTTTTCTCTAAATACCTCTACATGCGCTTGATCTGCCCATGCAGCGGCAGCAGCATGTTGAAGCGGTAACGGTGAAGCACAACCTACATACGTTCTGTATACCATATACGCTTTGAGTATCTCTGCATCACCTGCGATGAAACCGGAACGTAGTCCCGGTGCAGAGGAACGTTTAGAGATGGAGTTGATCACCAATACATTTTTAAAGCTTTCATTGCCTACTTCTATACTTGCATTAAGAAGTGACGGAAGAGGCTCACCCAAGTAAAGGTCAGCATAACACTCATCATTTAAAAGTACAAAATCATGTTTTAATGCCAGTTCTACCCACTTTTTCAAATCTTCCATACACATCACTGATGATGTAG
>CAKZWP010000085.1:0-5670 GCA_937921845.1 uncultured Sulfurovum sp. | reverse complement strand
TTGAAAGAAAGATGCTCAAGCATATGTGCCATACCGCTCTTACCCATGACTTCGTTTCTGCTTCCTACTTTGTAGTAAATATCTGTAGTGATAACACCTGAATCGTTATCCATAGGGATGACAACGATCTGCATACCGTTGTCTAATGTTTTTGTAAAATGTTCCGGCAATGAATTGGCCATTGATACTCCTGTTGTGATCATAAGTCCGATAAGTATATTTGTAAATAGTTTGAGGCTTCTTAGTCTCATTTGTAATCTGCTCCGATGGCTTCGCTGATATGTTTATAACCATCTTTTTGTAAGAGTTTAATTAAACCTTCATTGATCTCTTTAATAAGTGCAGGACCTCTGTAGACAAGCATACTGTAAACCTGCACCAAAGATGCACCAGCTTTGATACGTCTATAAGCCTCTTCAGCAGAGTCTATACCTCCTACAGAGATGAGTAGGGTTTTCCCATAGAGCTCTTTGCCTATGGCTTTAAAGAGTTGGTATGATTTTTCCGTAAGCAGTGCACCTGAGATACCACCGAAATCTTTGGCATGTCTGGTTAAAGAGTAATCAATCGTTGTATTGGTAGCGATGATACCTGCTGCACCTGCTTCTACTGCTGCTTTACAAAGGGTGATGGCATCTTCTGGTTCCATATCAGGAGCAATTTTAAGCAGTACGGGCTGAGTCGTGATCTCTTTTGCCATGGCAAAGATCGCATTAATAAATGACTCATTTTGTAGATCTCTTAAGCCGGGTGTATTTGGAGAAGAGATGTTGATCACGATATAGTCACCATAATCTTTAAATGCCTTAAAGAGTGTTTCATAATCATTTAATGCATCATCTTCCGATGTGAGTTTATTTTTCCCGATATTGATACCCATAGGATAGTCAAAAAAGTAAAGTTTTTTAAGACGTTGCAGCATATAGTGGCTGCCTTTGTTGTTAAAACCCATGGCATTTTGTATGGAGTTGTCTTCTATAAGTCTAAAGAGTCTTGGTTTGGCATTACCATCTTGTGGTTTTGGTGTAACTGTACCTATTTCTGTAAATCCAAAGCCCATAGTCGGCATGGCAGTGATGTACTGACCATTTTTGTCAAAACCTGCACCTAACCCTACAGGATTTTGAAAAGTACGGCCAAAGATCTCTTGTTGGAGCATAGGATGGGTAACAAAGTTCTGGTTTTTAACAAAACGCAGAAGTGTAGGGCAGTGAGCAATGGTTCTGAGTCCAAGACCCGCAACAGAGTGTGCGGTCTCTGGGTCTAGTTTAAAAAGTATTTTTTTGAGGTTTTGGTAAGAAAAAAGTGACAAAGGAGACTCCATAATTATAGTATGCTTATTATAGCAAAATAATCAAAAAAAGTAATGTAAAGAGAGGTTTGCGCCTTGCATAGTATCTACTGGGTCGAGATCTGATACTTTATAGTAATGATATGAAAGATCTACATCAATATTCGCTGTGGCATAGATGAGAAATCCCAAATTTCCTCCATAGTAATACCCATCACTGCTCGAAGAAGAGATAGTGTCATAATGAAGATATCCAATCGTTGCCCCAAGATAAGGTCTGATCTTTGCTGTTCCAAACAGCTCATCAAGCAGTATTTTATCTACTTCTACCGCGAAAGTTTGAAAATCACTATTGCCAGAGAGTGTAAATACTGTACGCCAATCCAGAGTTTGTTTACCATAACGTAACCCCAAAACGGTTTCGTCTTGACTTGATATATCAGTGATAGATTTGAAATCTATAGAGTGGGTAGCTACACTTACTCCAATAAAAGGAAATTGTTCAAGGTCCTCTTGTGCAAAAAGCGTCGTAAATAAAAGTGTAAAGAGAAGGGTGAGTCTTAACATATTATAAATTTCTCGATAACTTTTGATAGGTTGGACACTCTTGAAGTAGGGTTTGATGTGATCCTCTACAGATGATCTCTCCCTCTTGAAATACTAGGATGGTATCAGCATCTTCGATGGTACTTAATCTGTGTGCTACGGTAAAGGTGATCATCTCTGATTTGAGCTCCTGTAAAGCTTTTTGTATAAGGGCTTCACTTTTATTGTCCAGTGCTGAGGTCGCTTCATCGAGGATGAGGATATCAGGGTTTTTATACAGTGCACGTGCTAAAGCAATACGCTGTCTTTGTCCTCCGGAAAGATTGTCTCCACTCTCAGACAAAAGTGTATAGATACCATCGTCTAATTTACTGATAAACTCCATAGCATAGGCTTTTTCTAGTGCTTCTACAACACGTTTTTCATCTATCTCTTCTCCATAAGCAACATTGGCTGCAATGGTGTCGTTGAAGATGTAGATACGTTGTGTGACATAGGCGATCTTTTTATGTAAAGAAGTGAGTGTAAACTCTTTGTTCTCTTTGTTGTTGATAAGGATCGTTCCGGAACTAGGGTCATAAAAACGTACCAGTAGATTAACCAGTGAACTTTTACCTGCACCACTGTCACCTACCAGTGCTATGGAGTCTCCTTTATTGGCTTCAAGCGAGATATTCTTTAATGCAGGAGTATCATCGTAAGAGAGTGACACATTGTCAAAAGAGATCATTTCAATGTCATCTATGAGTTCACTACCTCCAGGCTTGATATATGCTTTAGTGTTAAGCAGTTCTTGCATACGTGTATTGGCAGTAATGGCATCTTGTGCTTGATTGTAAAGCGTTGAAATACGTTTTATAGGGTTATAAAGCATAAAAAGTGCTGTGGCAAAGGCAAAGAATGCACCTACAGTCATATGTCCGTCAATCACTTCCTTTCCTCCAACATAAATGACACCACCTATAGCAACAGAACCAAGAATCTCCATCACAGGAGAAGTGAGTGCATTGGTTTTTATCTGCTTCATAATAAACTTAAAAACATTTTGGTTCTCCGTAGAAAAACGTTCATGCTCATATGCTTGTGATGAGTGAGATTTAATCACCTCAATGTTCGATAAGATCTCTCCCAGACGTGAGGTCATATCTGCAGTACTCTCTTGAGAAAGTTTGGAGTATTTACGCATTTTCTTAGCAAGTTTAGAGAGAGGGAAGACAGCTATGGGCATGATGATAAGAAAATAAAAGGCAAGTTTAGGACTTTGATAGATTACATATCCGGTCAGTGCAACAATGGTTAGACCTTCTCTTATAAGGTCAGGAATGATTTGAGCAACGACTGCTTGTATTCGAGATATATCATTGGTTACACGTGAAAGGATCTCTCCTGTATGCATGTTTTTAAAAAATGTCATATCCAGGTGAGTGAGATGAGATACCAGGTTATCTCGTAGTTTTCTAACAACATCTTGACCAATGTAAGAGGTATAGTAGGTTTGTACGTATTTTCCTATACCCTGAAGCATAAAAACACCAACCAAAAGAAAAGGCATGAGGGTAAGCATTTCTACATCTTTGTTGATGAAGACATCATCAAGTACGGGTTTGATAAGATGTGCTGTAGCTGCTGTTCCTACTGCAACAGCTATCATCCCTAGTACTGCAAAGAAAAACTGTCTTTTGTAACCTACAAGGTAGGGGAAATACTGCTTTAAAAGGTCTTTCATTACGCTTTTTCCCAAAGTGTACCATCAGCGGTATCCATGATAGATATGCCCAGTGCTATCAGCTCCTCACGGATAGCATCTGAACGTTCAAAGTTTTTTTCTTTTTTAGCTTCACTACGCTCAGAAATAAGTGTTTCAATTTGAGCTTTGAGTGTTTCATCTACACCAATTTGAAAATAAGAGAAAGGCTCTTTGCCTCCAAAACCAAGCAATGTATCGATAAACTCAATGTTTGCTAAAGTCTCTTTTTTCAGTGCTTTGTCTTTGGGGTTTGTATCAAAAGTATCATTGGTTGTGGCTACCATGTCGTCTATGACAGCAAGTGCTATGGAGATATTGAGGTCATCACTCATTGCATCAAGAAGGGATTTCTTAAATGTTTTATTCACTGCAGAAGCTTTACCTGGACTGACACGTTTTTTAAGTCTGTAAATCTTGTCCAGTCTTTTTTTGGAAATGAGAAGATCTTCTTCATTGAAGTTAAAATCATTTCTATAATGTACAGAGTTGAGGTAGTAACGCAGTACTTCTCCATCATAGACTTTGAGTGCATCTTTGAGAAAGAAACTGTTTCCTAAAGATTTACTCATCTTTTCTCCGTCTATTTGCACAAAACCGTTATGCATCCAGTACTTTGCGAGTTCATGTCCTGTGGCACAGCGGCTTTGGGCTGCTTCATTTTCATGGTGTGGGAAGAGTAGGTCAGCACCACCTGCATGAATATCTATACTGTACTCCTCTGTACCATGTTCATGAGCAAAGTGTTTTTCTATCATCGCAGAACATTCGATGTGCCATCCTGGGCGGCCAGAAGAGAAGGGTGCATCAAAACAGATGTCTTCACTCCCTTTACATGCTTTCCAAAGTGCAAAGTCTTTGGGGTTTCTTTTATCAGAAGTATGTGCTACACGACTTTGATTGTCTTCATCTTCACCTACTTGGTGTGAGATATTTCCATAGTGTGCGTCTTTACTTGTGTCAAAATAGACATCGCCTGAATCAATGACATAGGCCATGTCTTTGTCAATGAGGTTTTGTATCATGTTCTCTATGGCTTCTAGGGATTCTGTAGCTTTTGGTTCTATGTCAGGACGTTCTATACCGATAGCTGCCATCTCTTCAAGGTAACGGTCGATGTAAAAAGAGGTGATCTCTTCCATACTTTTGCCTGTCTCTTCTACTTTTTTGATGATCTTGTCATCAATATCAGTAAAGTTTTTCCCCATAGTGACTTTGTAGTTAAGGGCTTTGAGTGTACGAGAGAGCAGGTCAAAAGAGAGGCTGCTTCGAGCATGACCTAAATGTGCATCATCATACACTGTAGGGCCACAAACATAAATGCTTGCTTCCCCTTTACGAATGGGTTCAAAAGGAAGTTTTGTTTTTTGTACGCTGTCATAAATATGCATGATTATTGCTGGACCTTTGTGCTATATAGTGTTGTGATTATAGCTAAAAGTTAATTAGAAGAGATTACGGCTATAGGATCGTATCAATTGTGTAGTGAGAAAACATTACACATTTTATATCATTTCAATTATTAAAAAAGTGTTAACAGAAAATTAACACTAAATTAACACAACTTAGTCAGAATACTTAAAATTTTTAATAGGGAAGACTTATAAATGAGACAAATGAAACACATAAAATACTCGATGATAGCAGTTCTAGCGATTGCTTCTACAATGAATGCAGCTGAAGATCTAGGGACGATCACAGTTGAATCTTCAACAATCGAGGATAAATTTGAGGCGAAAAAAATGGAAGTGTCCAATACCGTCACATTAACAGGTGAAGAGGTAGATGCATTCATGGCAGTAAACATTGTTAAAGTGTTAAATACTGTACCTGGGGTAACAGCAAGAGAAAATGAGGGAGACTCAAACAAGATACATATCAGAGGTGTTGGAACTGAAATGTATATGGGTGAAAAGCCTGGTGTTGCAATTGTTATCGATGGTGTACCTGTTCAAGAGAGAGCAGGAGCTGTAAACATTGATATGAATAATATAGAGTCTATTAAAATCATCAAAGGTGGTGCTTCTTATTTATATGGAAATGATGCCTTGTCAGGTGCAGTAGTCATTACGACAAAAAGACCAAAAGC
>CAKZWP010000084.1:0-4227 GCA_937921845.1 uncultured Sulfurovum sp. | reverse complement strand
AGTGAAAATGATGCATCTTCTTGTGCGGTAGAATGAGAGATCGTATCATATTTTGTGAGCATGGCACCAAAGAGAAGGGTTAAAAATGCCATAGCACTTAAATAATAGAGCGCCTCATAAGGTGAGTCAAGTACTTTCCCCAACCATAGTGCGATGCCCACAAAACCAAGAGAACCCCAGAGACGTACTTTGCCATAGCGGTGTTTTGGCAAGGAAGCTAAGGCTATGGTCTCAACATAAGGAAGAGAGATACCCATCGCTGCACCAAAGAGAAGATTGGCTGCAAGATAGACCCAAAAATCATTTACAGTGGCTAAAAAAAGCAAGGTACCTATAAAGGTAAAAAGCAAGGAGAGTTGATAGACTTTAGGGCTTAAAAAGAGAAAGTGTCTAAATACAAAAGGTAGTAAAAATCGCATGAAAGGGGCAGCTGCATAAAGGATACCTACCTCCAGAGGAGAATATCCAAGATCAAGTAATACTTTTGGCATGAAGATAACATAGACGCCCACAAGTGCAAAGTAAAAGAAGTAGTAAGCCCCTAAAAGTGGTGAAAATAGCGTGTTGTCTTGTTTCATTTTTTGTTTACAACAGCCGTTGCAGAAAGGAGGTCGTGTAACGTCTTGTTGTCTTTTCGAAAAAACATCAGTGCCCAACCCAAAAGGGTAAAAAGTGAAAGGATCGCAGCCAGATTTCTAAATATAATGACAAACAAAGAGGGTTTCTTTTTGGTGTTCTCATCAATAAGTGTAATGTTATAGGCACGATATCCAGGTGTTTGTCCTGTAAAATGCATAAAGAGTGTCTGCACGATGACCAAGGGAAGAAGTATGTAGACCCAGCCTAATAACATATGTTCAGCAAAATCTTCCCGACCATCCATGACAAGATAAAAAACCACATACATGATAGGCATGAGAAGCATGAAAGCATCGGTCAAAAAAGCTTTTATTTTCAACCCTACTGAAGCATAATTATCAGTATCGGACACCGATTTTACTTTGGGTGTTTCTTCTTGGACTTTCCCCTGTTTGATATCTCTAAAACGTTGCTTTGCCATTAAAAATCCCAAATAGCCGCGGCGTAAGGACCGGAGAAGCCCATGTCTGCATGGAAGCCGTCTACCAAGTCATCACTGTCGATATGAAATGACTTATATCCTGCTTCCAGTCCTATACCCATAAGCAAGGTATATCGGGCAGACAGTTCATAGTCATAGGCAGTCATATCCCAATAACTGATGGCATTGGCTTCAAGCTGGAAAGAGAGATCCGTGACAGGCATATTAAAACGGGCTTTTCCGTAAAGCAGTGGAGCCCAGATTGAAAAATCTGCACTGTCATATTCTCCAACTGCACTAACGCCCATATCGCCACTGAAGTATCTTAGGGTAAGTCCTGCATCCACTTCTACCCAGTTGTCAAGCACTTCATAATAGAGTGTCACATCTGTCATGTCAAGTGATAAGCTGCTATCTATATTCCCATTAATGTTTTCAATATCCCCCCATGAAAAGTCTTCTACGACACTGCTTCCATCATGTGACAGGGTAGTGTATCCTAACTTGATATTGGGGAGTAAAGGAAAAGGGTGTTCAAGATAGGCTTTCAAAAATATATCTTGCTCTTCAGTGAAACCAAATGTATCTTCAAGAGATGCATCACGGCTTCTGTAAGAAGCGCTACCGCTAGGGTCATGATTGAAGAAACCAAGAGAGACTTCTCCTCCTATCATGTCAGCATGCAGTTGACCCAGTGTGAGAAGTGTGAAGAGAGCAAGTTTTTTAAGATGGAGCATTCTATTGTAATCCTTGTGTCATAGTAAAGATAGGAAGAAGCATCGCTGAAACAATGACGCCCACAACCACACCGATAAAGAGCATCATAAATGGCTCCAGTAAACTTAAGAGCAGTTTGAGTTTGTCTTCATTTTCTTCGGCATAAAGTGTAGCAGTATTGTCCAGAATTTGTGCTACTTCACTGGACTCTTCCCCCAGGGCCAAAGATTGCATAAAGTTACGTTTTATTTTGACACCTTTTGACATTTGAAGCGCGTTAGAGAGTTTATTTCCTTCGAGCACCTTAACGGATGCTTTCTCAAACAGGTCGCTGAGGGCATGGTTTGCAAAAGTCGCTTTAGCAAGCTGCACAGCCTGTGCATAAGCAACACCTGAACTTAGCATCAGTGAGAGGATATAGGAAAACCTCCCGAGTTCATGGTTCTGTATCAGCGCACCTAAGACAGGTGTCTTCAGCAACAATGAATCGATAATACGATGAAAAGTATCTATTTTGGCATACGAAACTTTAAATATGAGAATAACAAGCAGAATACTTATAATGATAGCAACATAGTGAGAGGTCAAAAAGTCACTTAAGCCAAGTACAAATTGAGTGATAGGAGGAAGCTCTTGCCCTGTATCTTCAAAGATAGCTGTAATTTTTGGTACTACAAAAGCGATGAGAAAAGAGGTCATCCCTATGGCAACAGTGAAAATGATTGCAGGGTATGTCATCGCCCCTTTCACTTGTTTTTTGACTTTGTTTTGTGCTGAGAAGAAGTTCCCCATATTGGTGAGAACTTCAACCATTTTCCCACTCTGTCCTGCAACGTTGAGACTTTGGAGAAAAAAGTCTGGCAGGGCATAAACTTTTTGTGTATTGAGTGCATGGTAAAGAGACTTCCCTTCATCAATCATAGTTTTAACGGAGTTCAGAAAAGAGACATATTTTTTTTCTCCCTCATGTTGGTTCTCGAGGAGTTTTATGGCAGTAAGTATGGTCATGCCAGAATTGAGGTAAGAAGAAAGCTCTTTGGAAAAAGTACTAAGCAGTTCCCCGGGCATTTGACGTTTTGAAAAGGCTTCAAGTGAAAACTCTTTGGTAGGGGTAAGCCCCTCGTGATAGATATTTTGAGCACGAAGTTTTTGTCCTGCTTCCTCTACGGAACTTGCCGTAACAGTACCTTTGACTTTTTTACCTGTTTTGTCAAAACCTTTGTACTTAAAAAGCATCCGTGTTTACGTCCTTGCAGTAGATTATAAGTATTATAACTTTTTTAGCTGTATCTTGCTAAACAGAGTCTCAAACGATTTGTGTACCTGATTGACCGTGTATCAAAAACCTTCTAGTTTAAAATGATAGTAGTTAGAGGAGTGTTTATCTTTTAGCATCACTTCATTGACGATGGCAGCAGGACCACCTTGCTCTTGCACAGGGATGATTTTAATCTCTTCAGGGATAAATACATCCCTACTGCTTTTCTTTAAAATTTCACGACTCTCCTGCTCTTTGATCTTAAACAATCTTTCTAAAATTTCATAGGCTGTTTTATTGTCTTGATGATGTTGGAGAATATTACTGCTTAAATAGAGAGAATCCTGTAAAGCGCGTTTGTTTCTTTCGGAGATATAGACTATCTGTTCATGATTCTCTGTATGTATCTTAAGTACAGGGATAATGGCAAGAGAAATAATAATCACAGAGATAAGGATCTCAATAATGGTAAAAGCAGGGCGTAACTGTTTCAATGGAACTCTCCACTGTCAGAGACTGAAGTACTGTTTCTTAGCCAGTACTCTTTTGCCTCTTCAGGGGAAGAGAATGCTTGAGGTTCACCAAAAAAAGCAGGCAGAAAATAACTCCCTTGATCATTTTTTAAAATGATCTGGGTGGAACTTCCATTGTGGTAAAAATCCATGATCAGACAGATCTTTTTATCTTGATATCTACCATATTCGATACGCTTGAGGGCATTGTATTTGTCAATAGTATAGGCTTGGATATTCTTCAGATCTATGGGGCTTGTATACTCTTGAAACTCTGAGGATACATCAGGTCTGATGTAACAAGAACGGCACTGATTAATACACAGAAGTGTGGCTTGTCCATTAAAGAGTTCTGAGGAGAGAATATTGGATTTAAGGTTAAGGGGAGTGAGTGCTTTTGGTTTTTTCTTGCCCATCTCTACTCCCTCAAATCCAAGGAAATAGACTATAGAGACAAGAAGTATAACAATAAGGAGTTCTATGAGAGAGAACCCTTTTCTTACTTCATATCTCTTGATATAGGACATAGAGAGTTCTTATTTGCTACATTCACTAAACAGGATATCTCTATTACTCTCTTCTCCACCCTCTTTTCTGTCCGCTGCGAAAGAAATGAGTTCAAACTCTGACCCTTTGTTGATATAGATAAAAGGTGTTTTCCATGAGTCTTTAGGCAGTTT